>WFPH01000018.1 GCA_015487645.1 Thermosulfurimonas sp.
GATCTACAGATCCTCCCCCTGAGAGGCAATGTGGACACCCGCTTGAGAAAACTCTTCGAGGGACAATACGACGCCATCCTTCTGGCCGAAGCCGGTCTCCGAAGGCTTGGCCTTGCAGTAGAAAGGACTCCGCTTCCGCCGGAGGCCAGAAGGATGACGTCGTATTGTCCCTCGAAGAGTTTTCTCAAGCGGGTGTCCACATTGCCTCTCAGGGGGAGGATCTGGAGATCCGGCCGAAGACGTTTGAGCTGGGCCTGACGGCGCAGACTGCTGGTTCCTACCCGGGCGCTCTGCGGAAGATCCTCAAGCTTCTTGGATTCCAGACCGATAAGGACATCTCGGGGATCCTCCCTGGGAGGGACCACCGCGATTTCCAGTCCTTCCGGAAGCTCAGAGGGGACATCCTTTAAGCTGTGGACGGCCAGGTCTATATCTTCCCGCAAAAGGGCCTCTTCGATCTCTTTTACAAAAAGGCCCTTGCCCCCAATCTTGGCCAGCGGCACATCGAGGATCTTGTCGCCCTTGGTCTTGATGATGACGGTCTCGACCTCGATACCGGGGAACCGTTTTTGAATCTGCTCAATAACCCAGCCCGTTTGGGCCAGGGCCAGCTTGCTTCCCCGGGTACCGACGCGCAGGAGCTTTCTCATCAGTGACAAGTGCTGCAGGTTCCTCCGGCACAGCCGCTACAAGCCCCACCACCGGAGCCCGAACTCACGAACTTGCTCCCACTTTTGAACCCGAAGGCCGACATGAGACGCCGGACCTTTGGGCTCCCGCATTTCCGGCACTTTACCCCTTCGGCGGAGCCGAAGACCAGTTCCTCGAAGGTCTCACCACAGCTTTCGCACTCAAACTCATAGATCGGCATCCTCACCCTCCCACATCTCAAGAATGGCTCCGTAAAGGAGCGGAATCAGGATTTCATGGTGTCCGGTAATACTATAACCCTTTCCGCCGGAAAGGGTAGGCCGGTGGACGACATTGGTGAGTGGTCGGTATTGGCGCAGAAAATCCAGATTTACGGTGGTAAAATTCTCCACGCGATAGCCCAGGTTGCGCACCGCGGAGAGGGCCTTAAGGAAGACCTCCGGGAGGATAACGGCCGAGCCTGCCAGAAGAAAGACCCCGCCCTCAAGCTCGGATACCAGTCGACAGAAGATCCTAAAATCGAGGAAAGTGGCTTCCCCGATGGATCTTCCCTCCGCCGAGGGATGAATGTGCACGATGTCGGTGCCCAGGGCCACGTGCACTGTGGCGGGTATGCCCAGCTCGTAGGCCCGGGCAAAAAGGCTCAAGTGACGGTAGGGGAAATCCGACTGGGAGATGAGCTTTCCTAAGGCCCGACCGAACCCCCCGGCCTCCGGGGCCAGGCGGGCCGCGGTGTTCAGTAATTCGCCGGTTTCGCGAGCGGCTCCGAAGCTTCCATCTTTCAAAGCCTCGGCCACATCTTCGGAGGTGATCCCGGCCATGGCCAGTTCCGCATCGTGGACCATGGAGGCCCCGTTGGTGGCTATGGCGGTGATGAGCCCCTTTTCCATGAGTGAGATGAGAAAGGGGGCCGCTCCGACTTTTATGACGTGGGCCCCGAAGCCCACAATGAAAGGTCGACCGGCTTTGCGGGCTATCACCACCCTGCGAGCCACTTCCATAAGATCCCGGGCCGCCAGCTCCCGGGGAAGGCTTTTCAGGAAATCCCGGAAGGAAAGCCCCGGTTCAAAGGGTTTCCCAAGTTTTTCTAAGGAGACTTTGCTCGGACGATCTTTGAGGGAATAAGTCCGAAGACTGGCGAAACTTAGAGGCTCGGGTTTAGGTTTCAAAACAGGCCTCCTCAAGCAGTTCGGAAAAGATGTGCAGGAAAAGGAGATGCCCCTCCTGGATACGCGGGGTTTCAGAAGCCGGTACGGTGAGAACCAGATCCGCGACCTCCGGGAGCCGCCCGCCATCGCCTCCTGTAAGCCCCACGGTGTAGAGCCCTAGCTCCCTGGCCCGCGCCAGGGCCTTCAGCACGTTTTCGGAACGACCGCTGGTGCTTATGCCTAGAGCTATGTCTCCGGGACGCCCCAAGGCTTCGATCTGTTTTACGAAGATGAGGGCGAAATCGTAATCGTTGCCCACCGCCGTGAGGATAGAAGTGTCTGTGGTAAGGGCCAGGGCCGGAAGTGGGGATCTTTCCCTCTTGAAGCGGTTCACCAGTTCCGCAGCCAGGTGCTGAGCATCCGCGGCACTCCCACCGTTTCCGAAGACCAATAGTTTTCCCCCGCGGGCAAAGGTTTCCCGCGTCCTATCTACTAGTGAAAGAATCTTAGGGCCTTCGGTCTCGATGAAACGCCTGGTGGCTTCGTGAGAGGCCGCCAGGATCTTCTTAATTCTTTCCATTTCGGCCTCCGAAGATCAAGTCTCGCAATCGGTAAAAGGAAAGTCCCAGATACTCGTGCACGGCTTCATTCGTGAGTTCCAGATAGACCGGATCCGGGAAGAGATAGAGCACATGGAAGGGCCGGAAGCTGGTCTGATGGGAAAGATAGACCGCGGGGTAGGGTAGAGGCTTGAGACCCTCCCGTTCGAAAAGATACAGGGCTCGACGCAGGTGGTGGGCACTGGTGATCAAGAGGAATTTCCGGCCTTCGAGGTGATTCTTGAGGAGCTTCACACTGGTGATGGTGTCCGGAGCTTCATCAAAGGCTTCGACCTTTAATCCCAGCTCCTTTCCGAGCTCGGCCAGATACCGGGCACCAGGGCCTTCAAGAGATCCGCCTACCACGAAGATCTTGGCCGAAGGATGAGCTTTGGCCAACCTTACGGCGGCCATGAAGCGGGCCCAGGTCTCCCGGCTGAACCTTTCTTCTAAGGCCAAATCTTTACGGCCATAAATTCGGGCCGGGAGGACCACCAGGGCCTCTACTTGAGCAATTTCCTCTGGAGAAGGCCTCTTAAAACCGGCCTCAAGTGGCTTGAGTAAGAAGTGGGGCAAAAAGGGGGTGCTCGCAAAGTAGTAGAGAGCCAGAGCGGTAAAAAGCAGGGCTCGCCTTCGACCGCGGCGCTTTCCCCAAAGGGCGTAAAGACTTACCCCCAAAAGGAAAAGCAACACCAGACCAGAAGGATAAAGAAGATAGAGCAGAACCTTTTTGAGGAGAAAGGTCGTTGACCAGGCCATAAATTAAAAAAAGATGGCGGGGCTGACGGGACTTGAACCCGCGACCTCCGGCGTGACAGGCCGGCGTTCTAACCGTGCTGAACTACAGCCCCGCCGGCACTTTCTAATATAACACAAAATTTGGTGGGCGGAAGAGGATTCGAACCTCTGACCCCCGGCTTGTAAGGCCGATGCTCTCCCACTGAGCTATCCGCCCTCCGGGGGCCTAAATTAACCGCAAAGCTCATTTCTGTCAATGAGCTCTTATTTCCTCGCCTTCCTTCTGCTTTACTAGCGTCCAGATGTCAAGAGGCGGCACATCCCGAAAGAGCTTTTCTGGATCCTCCAGCACCAAAGCTTCCTTTAGGACCTCGTCCATGTGTTCTACCATGACAATCCGCAAATTCTTGAGGATCTTGGCCGGAATTTCTTTGAGATCCTTCTCGTTTTCCTTGGGAAGGATCACGGTTTCGATGTTACCCCGCCGGGCCGCAAGAAGCTTCTCCTTGAGTCCCCCCACCGGAAGAACCCTGCCCCGCAGGGTGATTTCTCCGGTCATGGCCACCGTGTTTTTGACCGGGATCTTGAGGAGAGCCGAAACAATGGCCGTAGCGATGGTGATCCCGGCGCTCGGGCCATCCTTGGGAATGGCCCCTTCCGGCACATGCACATGGATGTCCACCTTCTGATAGAAATCCGGAGGCAACCCCAGCTGATGGGCCCGCGAGCGCACATAGCTCATGGCCGCCTGGACGGATTCCTGCATGACCTCTCCCAGCTTACCTGTAATGTGAAGCTGGCCTTTTCCGGGCATAATAACGGCCTCAATCTGAAGGAGGGATCCACCGGTTTCCGTCCAGGCCATGCCCGTGGCCATCCCCACTTCTGGTTTGCCCTCGGCCACCCCGTAACGATAACGGGGAACGCCCAGGAATTTGTGTAGTCTCCGGACAGTGATGGTGAAGGGCCGGAAGGCCTTGGGATCCTTGGCTACCTCCTTCGCGATCTTGCGGCAGATGGTAGCTAGTTCCCGCTCCAGGTTTCGGACCCCGGCTTCCCGGGTGTAACGCCTGATGATCTCCAGGATGACTTTGTCCGGTATGGGCACCTGATCCGGCTTGAGCCCGTGGGCCTCAAGCTGGCGAGGAAGGAGATAGTTTTTGGCGATCTCGAGTTTTTCTTCCTCGGTATATCCTGGGATCTCGATAATCTCCATTCGATCAAGGAGCGGGGCCGGAATGGTATGGAGCGCGTTGGCCGTGGTAATGAAAAAGACCTGCGAGAGATCGTAGCCCAGCTCCAGGTAGTGATCCTGAAAGGCATGATTCTGTTCCGGATCGAGGACTTCTAGAAGGGCCGCAGCCGGATCTCCCCGAAAGTCGGTTCCGATCTTGTCCACCTCATCCAGGCAGAAGACCGGATTTATAGTGCCGGCCTTCCGCATCCCCTGGATGATCTTTCCGGGAAGGGCCCCGATATAAGTCCGCCGGTGCCCCCGGATCTCGGCTTCGTCCCGGACTCCTCCCAGGGACATCCGCACGAAGTTGCGTCCCAGGGCCCGGGCTACTGAACGCGCCAGCGAGGTCTTACCCACTCCTGGAGGCCCCACCAAGCAAAGAATGGGCCCTTTGATTTTCTTGGCTAGTTTTTGGACGGCCAGGTGTTCCAGGATTCGCTGTTTGGGTTTCTCCAGTCCAAAGTGATCCTCGTTCAGGATGCGCTCAGCTTCCTCAAGATCCAATTTGTCTTTGGTCTTTTCATACCAGGGAAGGGCCAGGATCCAGTCGATGTAGTTCCGGACTACCGTGGCCTCGGCCGACATGGGGGACATCATGGAGAGTTTCCGGAACTCCCGACGGACCACCGCCGCCGCTTCTTTGGGGAGACGTTTTTTCTTGATGCGACGTTCGAGTTCTGCCAGATCGCTTCGCCCATCCTCTCGCTCCCCGAGCTCTTTCTGGATGGCCTTCATCTGCTCGTTGAGGTAGTAATCCCGCTGGCTCTTTTCCATCTGTTTCTTGACCCGCTCCTTGATCCGCTGTTCCACTTTGGCCACTTCGATTTCTCCCCGCAGATACCCATAGACCAACTCCAGACGCTTGCGCACGCTGGTGAGCTCGAGCAGCCGCTGCTTCTGAGGAAGCTTGAGGTTGAGGACCGTGGCCACCTGGTCCGCCAGCTTGGCCGGTTCGTTGATCTGAAGGATGTTGTTTACCAGATCGGACGAGATCTTCTTGTTTATCTGGCTATATTCCTGGAAGGCCTCGTGGGTGAGTTTGACCAGGGCCTCAAGCTCGGGCCCGGCCTCGATGACCTCGGTTTTGGGTTCCACTTCTACCACGAAGAAGTCATAGTCAGGGACAAACCGCACGATACGTCCCCGTTGTTTGCCCTCTACTAGGGCCTTGATGGTGCCATCCGGGAGACGAAGGACCTGGATAACCTGCCCGATGGTTCCCACCCGATAGATGTCGTCCTCGCGGGGATCATCGAGTTGAGCATCCTTCTGGGCGGCCAGGAAGATTTCTTTTCCAGTGGAAAGGGCGTGCTCTACCGCCAGGATACTTTTTTCTCGGCCGATGAAAAGGGGAACCAGAGAATTAGGATAAAGGACGATATCCCTTAAAGGTAAAAGGGGTAACCTCAAAAGTTCGTTCCGTTCGGTACTCATAACCCTCCTTCGGCCTTAAGGCCTTGAGCATCTTGATTAGGCCTCCTGGGCCTTTTTCTCATAAATTAAAATCGGTTTCTCTCGTCGCAAGATCACATCTTCTGTAACCACACACTCCCGGACACCCTCCAGGGAAGGCAGGTCGTACATGAGATCCAGCATGGCCTCTTCCAGGATGGCCCTGAGCCCCCGGGCGCCGGTTTTGCGCCGGATGGCTTCCCGGGCTACCGCCCGCAGAGCCCCCTCAGTGAAACGGAGTTCCACCCCGTCGAGTTCGAAGAGCTTCTGATATTGCTTGACCAGGGCGTTTTTGGGTTCCACCAGGATCTTTATCATTTCGTCTTCGGTAAGTTCATCCAGGGTGGCCACCACCGGAATACGCCCCACAAATTCCGGAATCATGCCGTACTTGATGAGATCCTCTGGTTGGACCTGGGCCAGGATCTCCCCGATGGACATCTCTTTCACGTTCTTGATCTCGGCTCCGAAACCGAGTCCGCTTTTGCCGAGCCGCTGCCGGATAATGTCCTCCAGACCTACGAAGGCTCCTCCGCAAATGAAAAGAATATTAGTGGTGTCCATGCGGATGTATTCCTGCTGGGGATGCTTGCGGCCCCCCTTCGGGGGGATGTTGGCAATGGTGCCCTCAAGGATCTTTAGAAGGGCTTGCTGGACCCCCTCTCCGGAAACATCTCGGGTGATGGAAGGGCTGTCGGCCTTGCGGGCGATCTTGTCGATCTCGTCGATGTAGACGATTCCGCGCTGGGCCAGCTCCAGATCGAAATCCGCCGCCTGAAGGAGGTTCAGGAGGATGTTCTCCACGTCTTCTCCCACATAGCCCGCTTCTGTGAGAGTGGTGGCATCTGCGATGGTGAAGGGCACATTCAGGAACTTGGCCAGCGTCTGGGCCAGGAGGGTCTTCCCGCAGCCGGTAGGCCCGATAAGGAGGATGTTGCTTTTCTGGAGCTCAACGTCTTTGAGATTGACTCCGCTTTCGATGCGCTTATAGTGATTATGCACGGCTACCGCCAGTATCTTCTTTGCCCGCTCCTGCCCTACCACATACTGGTCAAGAAAGGCCTTGATCTCCGAGGGTTTGGGGATCTGTTTCAGTCTTTCTTCGGCGATTTCTTTCTCGTAGTCTTCGGCAATGATTTCGTTGCAGAGTTCCACGCACTCATCGCAGATGTAGACCGAAGGTCCGGCTATAAGCTTGCGAACCTCCTGCTGGCTCTTTCCGCAAAAGGAACAGTGGAGTTCCCCGGTGATCTTGGAGTGATTCATGATTTATCCTGGTCCTCCTTGGATTTTGAGGTCTCACGGGGCTGAATAATTTGATCAATAATTCCGTATTCCAGGGCGTCCTCCGTAGACATGTAGAAATCCCTTTCGGTGTCCTCCCTTATACGCTCATGAGGCTGACCGGTGTGTTTCGCCAAAATGTTGTTCAGGAGTTCGCGCAGTCGGAGGATCTCCCGGGCCTGGATGTCCACGTCCGTAGCCTGGCCCTGAAAGGCCCCGATAGGCTGATGGAGCATAATCCTGGAATGGGGCAGAGCGTAGCGCTTACCCTTGGCTCCGGCGGCGAGCAATACCGCGGCCATACTGGCCGCCTGCCCCAGGCAGATGGTGCAGATGTCCGGTTTCACGTACTGCATGGTGTCGTAGATGGCCAGCCCCGCCGTGACCAATCCGCCGGGAGAGTTGATATAAAGCATGATGTCCCGTTCCGGGTCTTCGGCCTCCAGAAAAAGGAGCTGGGCAATGACCAGATTGGCAAGATGGTCGTCAATGGGGCCCCCAATAAAGACGATACGCTCCTTGAGGAGGCGGGAATAGATGTCGTAAGCCCGTTCGCCTCGGCCGGTTTGTTCGATGACTATAGGTATAAGCGGCATTCCTATTCCTCTTGGGCTTCGCTGGAAGCCTTATTTCCTTGACCGTCTTTTAAATTAGCTTGCGAGATCAGGAACTGCAAGGTCTTTTCAGCGAGAAGCTTGGGCACCATATAGGTCATGATGACCCGCATGGCCTCCTCGGGTTTACCGCCGGAGGCCTTGGCCATCTCTTCCGCCTTTTTCTCCAGATCCTCCTGGGTAATCGTGATGTTTTCCTGCTCCGCTATCTTTTCAAGCACGAACTCCTCCCGGGCCTGTCTTTCAGCCGTAGGGCGCAATTTCTTCTTGAGTCGCTCCACAGAGATGCCCGCGGATTCGAAAGTGTGTCCCCGCTGCTCTAGGTCCTGCGCGATACCTTCGAGCATCTGGGCGATTTTGAACTCGATGTACCTTTCCGGTACCGGGAAGTCCACTTTCTCCAGAATCTTGCTCAGGATGTCCTCCCGGAGCTTCTCTTCGGCTTTGCGCTTGCGCTCCTCCTCGAGCCTGGCCCGAACTCGCTGCCGCAGGTGTTCCGCAGATTCAAAACCCAAGTTCATTTTTTTCACGAATTCGTCATCTAGGGGGGCGAGCTCACGGACGTAAATCTCTCGAATGGTGACCTCGTAGCGGATCTTCTTTCCGGCCAGAAGCTCGTTAAGGGCGTCTTCGGGATATTCCACCTCCACTTCCACCTTGTCCCCCACCTTGTGACCGATGAGGGCTTTTTCTACTTGGGAGTCGAATTCTCCTGTACCCACGTCCACGTAAAGGGCTTCGGCTTCGTGGCCCGGTACAGGTTTATCGCCGTCGTAAGCCTTAAAGGCGAGGATGGCCACGTCTCTTTCTTGGAGGACGTGATCCTCCTCGGCCTTTTTGATCTCGGCAAAGGTGTAGCGCAGGGCCTCGAGATACTCGTTAACTTCCTCCTCGGAGACTTCCTCCGAGGGTTTTTCTACTTCGATTCCGATATACGCCTCGCGCGGAAGCTCGAACTCCGGGCGGAGGTCGATAGTGGCGGTGTAGCTGAAGGCCTCATTTTCTTTGACCCGGCCATAATCTTCCACCACGGGCCGCAGGATGGGTTCGAGGCCACTCTCCTTGACCGCCTTGGGCAGGCTTTCATTGATGAGCAGCTCCGCCGTCTTCTCCTCGATATGTTCCCGGAAAAGACGTTTCAGGACGCTCTTGGGCACCCGCCCTTTCCGGAAACCTTTGAGGTCAACCTCCCGGGATAGTTTCTGACAGGTGCGATCAATGGCCTTGGCCACCTCTTCCGGCGGAAGCTCCACCTGGAGACGTTTTTCTACCGCGCTGATATCTTCTACATTGACCTTCATGAGACACTCCTTTTCGAAAATTTCGGCCTTAAGCTAACGGGAAAAAAGGGAAGCGACAAGCCCTACCGAAAATAAATCTCGGGAGTGTTTGCCAGGGCGATCTGAGAAATGAAGATCTGAAGATGTTGGCGATTCTTGAAATCCATTTCCGTGAATTTTATGCCCGCTTCCACCCCCTGGGGGGTTTTTCGACACCAGCGGACTTCCCCGGAAAGTTTTATTGGAGGCTTGGTGAGAATGGATAGACGGACCTTATCCCCTTCTTTTAATCGGGCCAAATCGCCCCGGATCTTGGCCCCCTCTATGCTAAGGTCTAAGAGTTCAACCTTGCACATAAGATGGCCGTTGGCCAAGGCTCCGGAGACCGTTACGGGATAACGGCTATACCATCTCTTTTCGCTCATCTAGGTTCTCACCCAGAATCTCTTTTTGTTTTAACACTAAATTAAGCATTTTGGCGATCTTTTGAAGCCCCTGGCGGAGGAGCTTTTCCTGTTGCAAGAGTCCCCTTTCAAGGTCTTCAAGGAGATGGAGAAAATCCCTGGAAGGGAAACCCCCTTCATTAAAGCGAGGAGCTAGAGTACTCACCAAAAGGGCCACCGAGAGGGCCTGACTGTAAGGTACCAGAATTACGCGATTCTCAAGGGCCGCCCGAGCCAGCGCTTTCCTTGCCACCTGATAGGCTTTGTCGGGCACAGCCGCCAGGGCAAAACCTGC
>WFPH01000019.1 GCA_015487645.1 Thermosulfurimonas sp.
ACCCAATACACCACCGCCGGCGAAGTCAACGAGACGCCGCACCGCACGCATTTTCTCTTAGAGATAGCGTTGCGATACCTGCAATTTGGACATTCCTTCTTTAAAGCCATCCACATCCCGGCTCTCGGTGAGTGTGCGGGCATATTTTTTCTACACCCGGAGAGACCGAAAGGTCAAAATCGATAAGCTTTGATTAATTTTGACTAAGTGGAAAAATGCGAAAAAAGAATATTGGACACCTATATGGACACCTAAGAAACGAAGGGTTGAAACCTTTGATTATCAATGGGCCGGGCAGGATTCGAACCTGCGACTCCTGGCTTAAAAGGCCAGTACTCTGCCAACTGAGTTACCGGCCCAGACATGGGTTAAAGTTAACTTTGAACCCCAAAGCTGTCAAGAATTATTGATGGTTTTTTTTATAGTCCGATAGACCAGGCCAAAGACTTCCTCAAAGGAGGCTGGAGAACACCGTCCCATTTCAATAAACTTTATCACAATCTCCTTAGTAGCCCTCAAAATAGCCTCCTCCTCGCCGCTCAAGCGTCGGCCCACCCCTTTTCCATTAGAAGGATTTTCCAATCTGGACATAGCCTAAATTTCCCGATTTTCAGTGGAGAATTAGCACTACCGAAGGGATAAGTCAAGTTCACTCAGCCTTTCACTTCATCGAAAGGCTGAAGGAGGGTGTCCACTAGATAATCCGAAAGAAGGTTCACTTCATCCACGTAGAGGAATCCCCGGTGAGCCAAGGCCAAAAGCCCGGGCTCAAAGCGCTTATCGCCGAAGGCCACGGCGCCTGGAATCATTTTGGAGTTTGCGTTTTTTCCTTTCGGCCTCAAGCAGGGTTTCAGGTTTCCCGGAAAGCTCTCCGCCCCGGAGAGCACCGCAAGGCCTTGCTTCTCAGCAAGCTCGAAGAGGGGTTCGGCCCACCTCCGCCAGGAAAGATCCCGGAGGAGGTGATGATCAAGCACAAGTTTTGCCGGACGAACTTCGTGCAGGATGCGAAGCAGGTTTGAGCGGGCCGCCTCTACAGCGGAAAGCCCAAAACGCGGCCCAAGGTAGGTCGAGGGCCCGTCTACAAAAAGGATATCCGGCCTCTGCGCGAGGATGAACTCCACGGACTCCTCACGCACCGGCCCGGAGACATCCGAGGTGTGGAGGAATACCGTATCGCCCTCCCGCACCGCCACTGAAACCACGCAGCCGAAGCGAGCCGCTGGGCCGTGCCAAAGAGGTCCCGAGATCACGATCTCTCCCCCGGAAAGGGGCACCCTCCGGCCTTCGGCCACCTCCCAGCTCACCCCAGCCCGCATGAGTCTTTTCAGAAATTCCGCCGCCCGTCCGGCCTGGTTGCGGTTGATGTTCCGCACCGGATCCTTGAGGAAAACCCGCTTTCCCTGGAGATCCTCCGCCCACTCCGGGGTGTAGTGGTCGAAGTGGTAGTGGGTGATGATCACAATCTCGGTCTCCTTGAGACGCTTCCGGATCACCTCCCGCAGCTTGGAAAGTCTCGCAAGTTCGACCTCATCTGGGGGAAGACCGTAGCGCCTAGGCCCGAGTGCTGCTCCAGGGTCAATGAGTATTCTGGGCCCGCAGACCTCCACCTCCACCGCCATGGAGCGCACCCCGAGGCTTTCGGAGGCTAGAATTTCCACCCGCATAACTCCCCTGAGGATACTTTAAAATCAAGCTTTTGAAACTCTTTCAGGCTTGCACCATGCCGGGTTTACCCATTAGAGTTTTAATTCCTACCATGGAAGTGGTCCTTGAGGTCAAAAATCTGGTCAAAGAATTTGGTAAACAGCGGGCCCTTGCAGGCATAAGTTTTACCCTCTCTCGCGGGGAACTCCTGGGTATCATCGGCCCGAATGGGGCTGGGAAGACTACGCTGCTTAACTGTTTGCTCGGCCTCGTGACCCCCACGGAGGGGGAGATCCGGTTTTTCGGCCTGGAACTTGAGAAACACCGGACCCATATTCTTTCCCGTATCAATTTCGCCTCAAACTATGTGGGACTTCCGCTTTCTCTTACGGTCTTCGAAAATCTTGTGGTTTACGGTCTGCTTTACGGGGTCACCGGGATCAGAAAACGGGCCGAACACCTGCTGCGTCTCTTCGGACTCTGGGAGATGCGAAACCAAAAGACCCGCCATCTCTCCTCGGGCCAGATGATGCGCCTCTGCCTGGCCAAGGCCCTGATGAACGATCCTGAGGTGCTGCTTCTAGATGAGCCCACGGCCGGGCTCGACCTGGAGATAGCCGAAATGGTCCGCGATCTCATCAAGAATTATCAAAGGGAAAGAGGCCTTGCGGTCATCTTCACCTCTCACAACCTCCACGAAATGGAGAATCTTTCGGACAGAGTAATCCTCTTGAATGAGGGCCGGATCATAGCCGAAGGCCCGCCGCGGGAACTCTGCCGCCGTTTCGGAGCTCGCAATCTTGAGGAGGTCTTCTTCAAGGCCCTCCACGGGAGGGAAACCCGCCATGCTCAGGCTTAAACGTATCCTTGGTGTGGTGGCCAGACAGGTCTTTCTCTACCGGCGGAGTTTCAGCCGTATACTGGACCTTTTTTACTGGCCCACCATGGACATCCTCCTTTGGGGTTTCCTTACCCTCTACCTCGAGCGGGGAACCCTTCATCTTCCCCGCTTCGTCTCCTTTTTCCTTGGAGCCCTCATCCTCTGGCACATCCTCTACCGCTCCCAGCTTGCGGTCTCAGTCTCTTTCCTGGAGGACATCTGGTCCCGGAACCTCTTGAACCTCATGGTAGCCCCTCTGAGCCTTACGGAATACATGCTCGGCCTCATCGCCATCAGCCTGATCAAGGTCTCCCTGGCCTTCACCATCATGGCTTCGCTTGCAGGGCTCTTCTACGGTTTCAACATCTTCAAGCTCGGAATGAGCCTTGTGCCTTTTGTGGTCAATCTCTTAGCTCTGGGCTGGGGCATCGGTTTCGTAACCATCGGGTTCGTCTTTCGTTTCGGTCAGGAGGCCGAGATCCTGGCCTGGGCTTTGGCCTTCGTGTTTCTGCCGATTTCGGCGGTCTTTTACCCTCTTGCGGTGCTTCCACCCCTGGTGCAAAAGCTGGCCTGGTTCACCCCCTCGGCCCACGTCTTTGAAGGTATGCGGGCCGTGATCGCAGAGGGAACGCTTCCCACCGAACACATCCTCTGGGCTTGCGGGCTAAACCTCCTCTATCTTTTCTTCGGGGCTTGGGTCATGCACCGTCAGTACGAATATGCTCGTCGTCAGGGACTCATTCCGAAGATAGGAGAATAATCACCGAATTTCTCCCTCCCCCCACAGGGGGAGGGGGAACTTTTCCCAGGTCTTTTTTATTAACTTCCATTGGAAGGCTATTAGATAGAGATCGACTTGACCAGATCCTCAAGTATCAATACCGGTAGCCCTGGCAACTTTATGCTATTATTAGAAAGTAAAGTATGGCAGAGCAAACTTTCTACCGACAAATAACTTTAGAATGGTGGAGCCGGTGGGACTTGAACCCACGACCTCGTGAATGCCATTCACGCGCTCTCCCAACTGAGCTACGGCCCCACTCAGGACGGATTCAAATTAACCGTCACCCAAACAAATGTCAAGGGGCTGTATTGGTCCAGTACCTTTGGCACTCGGGATGATTTTCAAGGAGCCATTTTACCGGAGGCTTCAAACCTAAACTATGGTGCGGTAACACCGTGTTGTAATCCACCAGCCACTCCCCAAGCCTCTTATTGAAACCCTCTAGGTCCGTAAAA
>WFPH01000020.1 GCA_015487645.1 Thermosulfurimonas sp.
CCTGATGACCCTCTTTAGGTTTCTGCACTGAGTGATGTTCGAGCTTACGGTAAGGGACGAATTTTCCGCCGCCCATCAGCTCCGGGGCTACGAAGGGGCCTGCGAAAACCTTCATGGACACAACTGGAAGGTGGAGGTAGCCTTCCGGGGCAAGACTCTTAACGCAATCGGTATCCTCATCGACTTCAAGGAACTAAAAAGTCTCCTCAAGGAAGTCCTCTCCGAACTTGATCACCGGAATCTTAACGAACTTCCGGCTTTTAGCTCTCAAAACCCTTCCTCCGAGAATATCGCTCGCTATATCTTCGAAAGACTCTCGGAAAGACTGGCCGGCAAACCGGTAAAGGTCTCCCGAGTCACGGTCTGCGAGACGGAAAGAGCTTGTGCCTCCTATCTCAGCGAGTGAAGTCGGTCTCAGGGTCCTTGAGACCTTCGTGAGCCTGCAGGGCGAGGGGCGAGCAGCGGGCTATCCGGCCTTCTTTGTAAGGCTCTCCGGTTGCAATCTGGCCTGTCGCTGGTGCGACACCCCGCAAAGCCGAGATCCTCACGGAGGTCAGCCCCTTACCGTAGCCCGTATCCTCCGGCTCTGGCAGGCCTCCGGTCTGCCAGAGGTCCTCATCACTGGAGGGGAACCCCTTCTACAGGAGGGAGTTTACGCCCTGATGGAGACCTTGCTTGCAGCCGGGGCCCAAGTATATCTCGAGACCAACGGGAGCCTTCCTCTGCGGCTTGTGCCCCCGGAGGTCATCAAGATCATGGATCTCAAAACGCCGTCCTCCGGTATGAGCGCTTATATGGATTATGGAAATCTACGTTACCTCAGCCGGAAAGATCAGGTGAAGTTTGTGATCGCTGACGAGGAAGATTACCGCTGGGCCCGCCGGCAGGTCCTCTCGCTCGGACTCTTACATTTTACTGAGGTCCTTTTCTCCCCGGCGTGGGGGCGAATGGCTCCCGAAAGACTGGCCCGACTGATCCTTGAGGACCGCCTCCCTGTACGCCTCCAGCTACAGCTTCATAAACTCCTCAAACTCCCCTAAGCTCTTACCGGATCCTCAAAGGCTTTACCCCCACAGTTTTTCCCGACCAGGACTAATAGTAAAAGGAATGGTTTGGAAACTGAATTCTTGATAGGCTAGAGACCTCTGAAAAAGTCCATCCTCCCCCTATGAGGGAGGATTTGGGAGGGGGAGATTTAAGGGTTTTCTTCCCCTCCCGGAGGGAGGGAAATATTATCCAGAGGTCTCAGGCTAAGGAATTTCAATGCTTCATACCATCCGTCTCAGACAGAAATGTTTCTAATCCTTCGGCAAGAGGGCCGTAAATTGTCGAGTGTTCTTTAACTTTTATAAGAAAGGAAGGGAGCCATTCTTTCAGACGCTGTAAAAAATTGAAGTCTCCCGTTAAATAGATAAACTCTAGCTCAATTGCAACATGGTCAGGATATTCCCCTTCTACGGCAAGCTCAATCCCGGAGTCGGCAAAATAATCCTGCACTTCAAGGGCAGTTTCTCCAAAAAGAAGGCCCTCCCTATAGAAAGATTCATAGGGAGGGCACGGGAGAGCAGGAAATGAAGATATAAACAAACGAGTATACTCTGTTTGCAAGGTTTCCAAACTCAATCTTTCCCAGCCCTTAATTATAGGGGGCAATTTCAACTCTTCTTCTATAGCTCTGCCTTCAGTTAACACTTCTTCTGTAGGATAACTAAAACCAAGAGAATAGTATTTACAAAGCAACCGCAATCTTTCTCTCATGCGTTTTCTCTTATGGGAAGATATTCAGCAAGTTTAAGAATAATATACACAATGGCAGCCATCACACCAAGAGTAATCAGGATTTCCACAATAGAGGGAATATAGTTCCAGTAATCTACGAAGACCTTTTGAGGATTAAGGAGGTCACCTTTAACCTCCCCAAGGGCAAAGGGGTAGCTCCATTCGATGGTTGAAGCCCCCACTATTACCGGATATTTGAGAGGAATGACGTTATAAGCCGGGCCCAAGAGGAGGAGACGATGGGCATAGATTCCAATTATGAGAAGAATTGAGGCCTGAACGAGTTTTCTTGGCACTTCAGAATACCTGAAGTAAAGATACGCGGACCCAATAAGAAAGAGCACTTCAACAGCGTGAAGAGGGAGATTTTTACCAAACAAAATCTTCAGAGGTTCAAATTCCTCCCCATGATGCCACCAGAATCGCACAAAAAATTCATTGTAATACATAAAAAGTAAAATAATGGAGGAAAGAGCCGAAATCTTGGCCAGCATTCTATAAGCCGGAGCAAGCTTTTCGTCGAAACCGAGAAGGCCGAGAGAAAAGAGGATGACGATAGCAGGTCCCGTTGCCAGAGCAGCCGCAATAAAGGTGGGGGCAAGCAAACCGCCGTGCCACCAGGGACGGGCCATCTGCGTAGCAAGTACCCAGGCTGTCACCGTATGGATCAGAATGGCGAGAGGGAGAGCTATAGGAGCCAGTTTTTTGGCCTTCCGTTGAGCCTCTTCCTTTAAACGCCTATATTCTTTCTCGGAAATTTCCTTCTCCGGAAGCTTTATAAAGGGAAGTTTGATGCGGTTTTTGAGAATATCGGGTTTCATGAGGGTATAGGCGTAGATAATAGAGACCAAAGAATAGGAAGAGAGGACCAGGAAATCCCAAGGCAAAAGGGAAGTCAAGTTAGGATGCAGGAAGACATTGTAGATCCTGTCCGGGCGTCCTATATCCGGGAACAAAATCAGCATAGCCCCTATAGCGAACATGAAAGCGGTAATGGTAGCTAGCCGAGAGACGGGTTTCAGCTGGGTCGCTTTAAAAAGATAAATGGAAGAAGAGACCACCAGACCTCCAGCCGCAGTCCCCACAAAAAAGGCCCAGGTAGCAATATAAAGACCCCAGGAAAAGGAATTCCTCATATTGGTAACGATCAAACCCTTAGAACTTTGATAGATAAAAGCTAGAATTCCAATAACCATTAAAAATATAAGAAACTTGGAGAGTTTATTGAGGTTAGTTCTAGCCATGGGTCATCCTCCTTTAAACTCTTTTTTCCATTACCTTTAGCAGTTTTTCGTAAATTATCTTTCCTCTCCAGGTAGTAGCTTCTGGGAGCAAATAAAATACTTTGGGAGAAGTATTCAGGTCTTCTCTCAACCTCACCACATTTTGCTTTTTGATGACTCGAGAGATTTCACTTTTGGGATCATCAAGGTCTCCGAAAATCCGGGCGTTTCCAGGACATCCCCTCACACAGGCAGGAGCAAATCCCTGATCCACATACTGGACACAGAAAGTACATTTTTCTACCACCCCTCTCGGTCTCTTAGGGGTAAAAACCAGCCGCCCGTCTTGGGTACGATGTTCAAGAGGATAACCCGGTCTGTAACCCGGGTCGGCAAACCAGTCCTGAGAGAAACCGAGCTTCTTAAAGGCCTGGGAGAAGTTTTTGTCGGAACTTTGCCAATTAAACTGTCTTACCCCATAGGGACAAGCAGTCATGCAGTATCGACATCCGATACATCTTTCAAAATCAACGAGAACCAATCCGTCTTCTCTCTGCCAGGTGGCTCCCACAGGACACACCTTAGCGCAAGGAGGATCTTCACAATGTTGGCAGGGGACAGGCAAATAAACTTCAAAAAATTCAGGGTATCTTCCCACAGGTGTATGATGGGTTTTGGCCCCAATAGTTTCTACTCTCTGCCACCAGGTGCCAGGAGGCAGAGAATTGTGGATTTTACACACCACGGCACAGCTTCGACAACCAATACAACGGTTCAAATCTATTACCATTCCCCACCTAGGCATCTTAACCTCCCGCCCTTTTAATATCGCAACTGCATTCGTTCCAGGCCGTACTAGGCTCCCAGACGCCCGGAACGAAGTAGATAACTTCATTGGGCTTTATCCAGGGATAAATGAGGGAGTTATACGAAGTACCCCTGAGGTATCTGCTCCACCATCCTTCTTCAAAGATCACAATTCCTGGATGAATACCCGGATCAAGCACTACATAGGCGTAGACTTTGCCTCGATCATTGTAAATCTCGGCCAGATCCCCTTCTTTTAAGCCTTTGGCCCGAGCGGTTTCGGGATTGATCCAAACCCTGGCCCGACAATCCTGCAGCTCAAGCATGGTAATGTTATTGCTATGAGTAGAATGAACCGTGTAAAGGCGGTTACGAGTGATATAGATGAAAGGATATTTCTCCTTGGCCTGAGGATTTATTTTGTACTCTGTGTCTACAAGAGGATCCTTATGGACAGGGAGGGTCTCGCCTAGATCAACAAAGACCTGTTCATCTTTATAGAACTCGATTCTGCCGCTCTTAACAAAACGCGCCGTCTTGGGCAGAGGAACGGGATACGAAACCGGAGGGAAGGGTTTAAACTTTTGGATCTGTTCATAGAAAGCGATCTGCCTTTTTTGAGGTGCAGGGAGATTCAGCCTTACCGGCCCTCTTTTCAACGCCTCGATGGTAATTCCCTTAACAAGGGGACCTCCTTTTTTGAGGATCAATTCCCCCGCATCCATACTCGCCTGATGAGCAAGTTCGCGAGCCAGTTTCAGACTCCATTTTCCGTTCTTCCTAGCCTCCTCCTCCCGATCGTATATCTCTGGGTTAACGTAAAATTCTCTGGCCTCTTTCTTAAGTTCCTCTGAACCCAACTTCTCAGCCACTCTCTTGGCTAACTCTTTGAAAATCCAGATCTCGGGCATGCATCCGAAAAGAGGTTCCACAGCCGGCTGCTGGAGCTGCACATAAGGATGCAGGATGGTAGCCACTATATCGAACTTTTCGTACCAGCTAACCCCTGGCAATACTACATCCGCCCAAAGAGTCGAGGTACTCATCTGAAAATCACAGCAAAGAATAAATTCAAGCTCCCCGTTGGCCGCCATCTCTCTCAAACGGCCACTCAAGTTATGCTGATCGAAGGGGTTACCCCAACCCCACACCAAAGCCTTCACACCATTGGCGGGATAAGGGGTTTCCGTATTGTACTTTTTAAAGGTTTCACTCTCTCTAAATTCCTTGTTTAGCCAAACAAGGAAGCTCACCCACTTCGGAGGCCTTTTCTTGAAAAGCCACCAGGAACCCAGAGGCCAGCGAATACGGTATTGCCCGGCATAGGTCGAAATCCCGGCCCCCGATTTCCCCAGATTGCCGGTCAAACTCACCAGCAGGGAATAGGCCCTACCCTTAAGGTCTCCGTGATACCACTGATAATTGCTGGCCCCATAAACCACATGCAGGGGTTTGATTGTGCCTACTTCTCTTCCGATACGGTAGATGAGTTTTTCATATTCCCCTACAAGATCTTTACGAGGAGCAATTATTTCGGCCACCTTTTTAGGGGCATATTCAGACAAGATCTTTTCCTTGAGCAACTGGAAAGCGGGTTTTACTTTGACTTTTTCACCGGTCACCAAAGTTACTTCAAGCTCCCCCTCCAGAAGCGGATCAAAATCTCTTTTCAGATTTTCTGGGTTAGGAATCCGAAAGCTCTTGGTCTTCTGGTCATAAACCACATAGCATTCCCTATATTTCGGCAATCTACTTTTCAGGACTTTGGCTTTACCGGCAAGAGAAGCCACTTCCTCAGCCCTGAGTTTTTTGTGATTGTCGAGCCTTACCAAGAAGGGGAGATCAGTATAGGTTTTCACAAATTCTTCGTCATATAGCTTTTCGGAAAGGATCACATAGACCAACCCGAGGGCGAAAGCCGCATCAGTAGAGGGATTGATCTGGATCCACTCATCGGCGGCCGCAGCGGTGGGGCTAAAGTTAGGATCTACCACCACCACCTTACCACCCCTTTCCTGACTTAGACGCAAAAACTTGGCATCAGGGACCCTCGTCCACAGAATATTTGAACCGCAGATCAAAGTGTATTTGGAATTAGCCCATTCCAGACTCTCGAGTTCCTCGGTTTGGACCCCAAAAGTGATGGGCCAGAAGAGAGGAAGGTCTCCATTCATGGTATAGGCATGGATAACGCTCCAATTGTACATAGAAGAAAGGCGTACCAGCGCCCCCTTATGGATATAACCGGTCCCGGGGACCTGAACAAAGGTAGCTACGGAATCACTCCCGTATTTTTTCATGATTTCTGCAAGCTTGGTTGCGGCATAATCCAGAGCCTCATCCCAGGAAACGGCTTTAAATTTCCCCTCTCCCCTCTTCCCCACACGAATAAGAGGTTGTTTAAGACGATCCGGACCGTAGATGAGATTCACCATGGACTGACCTTTCAGACAGCCGCGAGGATTATATTCGGGTTCGGGATAATCCGCGGCCTGCATCAGGGCCGTAATTCTGCCCCTGTAAACCATAGCATTGTAACCACAGGCCCCGGTACAGTTGGGCGAACAGGTAGACCTGACAAACTTAAGGCCTTCGTCCTTTGCCGCTTGAGCTGCGCCGAATTCCAGAAATTTTAGATAGCGGGCACCGGCCAGGCCTACCGTACCGGCTGTCAAAGTTTTAAGAAAAGCCCGCCGCGAAACCCTCATATCGATCCCTCCCAGTCAAGTGTGAGTTATAGCCAGCAGTCTATTGAAACATTTTCTTGGGTCAAGGCATTTTTTCTGTTAATTTTGTTAAATATTGCTTAACCAACACAATATAAATTCCTTCACCTATTTCCAATATTTTGGTAAAAATTTTTTCCACTAATTCACCTAAAAGAATATAGAGAGATAAGCCTGGCGTGCAGATGTCCCCTTGGGCGGCAGGGACAGGCTATTATTTCGCCAGGGAACTCAAAAGAACCCGTTGATCCTTCGGAAGGCCACCCGGAGGAGGAGAAGGGTCAGAGCGAGAAGCCCCGCCCCCAAGGCAGCCAGCAGCCAATGCCCGGAAAGAATGTTCCGCCGCACCAGAAGGACCAGGGCCGTAAGGGTCACGGCCAGCATAAAAAGGGCCGGAAGCTTCACGAAAAGAGCAAAACGCCGGGAAGAAGCCAGCCACACGGTAAGGGCCAGAAGGGCCAGGGCGGCGAGCAACTGATTGGCCGTCCCCATAAGGGGCCAGATCTTCTGCCAGGCCCCGGAGAAGGCCAGAGCCGCCGAAAGTCCCACCACTACCAGGGTAAAAAGTATCCGGCTTCTCGGAGTTGAAACATGCTCCCCCTGCCGGGAGAAAAGCTCCTCCAGCATGAAACGGGAAACCCGGGTGGCGGTGTCGAGAGAGGTAAGGGCAAAGGCCGAGACCGCAAGAGCCGCAAAAGCCTTCCCTTTATCAAGGGGAATCCCCAGGGCGGAGAAAAAGCCAGCCACTCCGGTGGCGAAGGTGGCGATGGGCCCATGGGTTTTAAGTAACCCCTGGTAGTCCGCCAGACTCAGCCCCACTACGGCGCAAAGCGAGATCACCCCCAACACTCCTTCAAGGAGCATGGCCCCGTAACCCACATAGCGGGCCTGGGACTCGTGAGCCACCTGACGAGCCGTAGTCCCCGAGCCCACCAGGGAGTGGAACCCGGAGATGGCCCCGCAGGAAGTGATCACAAAGAGGAGTGGGAAAAGAGGCCCCAGTTCGTTGGTGAACCCGGTAAAAGCCGGAAGTTTTATTTCGGGGTCCCTGAGGAGGAGGCCCAAAAAGGCCCCAAGAAGCAGGCCATAGAGGAGGAAAGCATTGAGGTAATCCCGGGGTTGCAACAGGAGCCAAATGGGAAAAACCGCGGCCAAAAAGATGTAACCGAAAAGAAGGATCCGCCAGGTGGTCTCAGGGAGCCTGAGAGGCACCTTGAAGCCGATCCAGATGGAAGCTGCAAGCCCCAGTATGCCTAACAGAGTAAGGAGCGGTAGCGGGAACCCTGCCCGGTAGTAAAGAATCCCAAAAACCACCGCCAGCAGGAGAAAGCCGATAGAGGCCGTGGCTACCGGAGGGGAGGCCACGAAAGTCTTGGCCACGATGACATCGAAGGCCGCCACTATCAGAATGAGGGTGGCCGTGGCGAAAAGGAGGAAAAGCTTCTGGGTACCCCCTCCAAGATACTGACGAAGGATCTCACCGATGGAGCGACCATCGTGCCGCAGAGAGGCCATGATAGCTCCCATATCGTGAACTCCTCCCGCGAAGACCGCCCCGAGAACGAGCCAGAGGAACACCCCCAGCCAGCCGTAGGAGGCCGCAAGGATCGGCCCTACAATTGGCCCGGCTCCGGCGATGGAGGCAAAGTGATGGCCAAAAAGCACCGGAGTGGAGGTAGGCATGAAATCCAGCCCGTCGCGGAAGCGATGGGCCGGGGTCTTACGGCTGTCGTCCACCCCAAACCAGCGGGAGATCAGTTGCCCATAAAAGAAAAAACCCGTCCCCAGGGTCACCAAGGCGAGTAGAAGGAGAATCCTTGCCGTCATACCCTTTATTGAAGAGGCTCTTTTCTCCCTCGTCAAGGGTGGTAGAATAGGCGAAAATTTATTTCATAGTCCATTTATAAAAAGATGAGCCTTGAGATCCTCACCGAAAGCGGAAACCTGCACTGGGATTTCGAGACCGAGCCTCTGCTCGTCATAGATCCGCAGTTCCGGGTCATCCATCTCAACCGTAAAGCCAGAGAGAAATATCGGTATGAGGGGCCGCTGCCTGTCCCCTGCTACCGGCTCACCCATGGCCGGGATAATCCCTGCCCGGAGGAGTGTCCCCTTAAGGAGGTCTTAAAGGAGGGCCGGAGCGTGATTGGCATACACCGGCATCTCCTAGATGACGGCAAGATTCTATACGAAAAGGTGCTGGCCTCGCCGCTGTTCGACCGGGAGGGAAAACTGGTAGGGCTGGTGGAGATCCTGGTGGACATCACCCCCGAGGTGGAAGGAGAGATCCGGTCTCGCCAGACGGTGGAGTCCCTGCTTGAAGCCTTTGAGAACTCCAGGCTCGGGATCCTGGTGCTGGATCGAGATTTTCGGGTGGTCTGGCTAAACAGCGGTATCGAAGAGTTCTTCGGCCTACGGAGAGAGGAGGTCCTGGGCCAGAACAAGCGTCGGCTCATCCAGGAAAGAATCAAGTTCATTTTTGAAAAACCGGAGGAGTTTGCCCAGAAGGTCCTCCGCACTTACGAGGACAACACCTACATTGAGAACTTCGAGTGTCATGTAGTGCCGGCAGAAGGGCGCCGGGAGCGCTGGCTGGAACACTTCAGCCAGCCCATAAAAAAAGGACACTACGCCGGTGGACGGGTGGAGTTCTATTTCGACATTACCCGGCGCAAGGAGCTGGAAAGGGAGTTCCTAGCCGCTCAGAAGCTGGAAGTGCTGGGGCGCATGACCGCCGGTATCGCCCACGACTTCAACAACATTCTCATGGCCATCCAGGGTTTTGCCCAGCTAGGCCTCATAAAGCTTAAAGAGAACCATCCTGCTAAACGCGACTTCGAAAGAATACTAAATTCATGTCAGCGGGCCTCTGAAATTATCCAGAAGCTCTTAACCTTTATCAAAAAAGAATCATTCGAATATTATAAACTAGACCTAAAAAAGTTTCTCTTGGAACTTAAACCGATAGTCCGAAGCGCGGCCGGAGAGAGAATAACGGTCCATTACGAATTACCTGAAGAGCCCCTCCCCATTAAAGGCGATGAGACCGCCCTAACCCAGGCCATCCTCAATCTGGTAATCAATGCCAAAGAAGCCATGCCTGAAGGAGGAGAGATCTTTCTTCGCGCTTTTCGAGATGGAGAACGAGCCGTAATCGAAATAAAGGATACGGGCATAGGAATACCCTCCGAAAATCTACCCTTCATCTTTGATCCCTTCTTTACCACCAAGGAACTGGGCTCTGGCTTAGGGCTCTCGGTAGTCTACGGCATAGTCAAAAGCCTGGAAGGAGAAATTCAGGTGGAAAGTACGGTGGGAGAAGGTACGACCTTCCGCCTCTTTATACCGCTGGTCTCGGACTAGGCCCCTAAGGACACCCCCTTCTGAATATAATCCACCACCTCCTGAGGATCGTCCAGAACGGTAAACAATTCCAGATCGCTCTCGGAAATCTTGCCTCCGCTAAGCACAGTCCCCTGCAACCAGGTCATCAACCCCTCCCAGTAATCCCGTCCCACCAGGACCACCGGCACGGGCCTGATCTTCCGGGTCTGGACCAGGGTGATCACCTCAAAGAGTTCATCGAGCGTCCCGTACCCTCCGGGCAGGAATACAAAACCCACCGCGTATTTGGCCATGAGGACCTTGCGCACAAAAAAGTAACGGGTCTCAAGACGCACATTGGCGTAAGGATTGGGCTCCTGCTCCAAGGGAAGCCTGATGTTGATGCCTACGGACCAGCCCCCGGCCTCAGCGGCCCCCTTGTTGGCAGCCTCCATTACTCCCGGTCCTCCGCCGGTGATCACCGAAAAACCCGCCCGCACCAGTTCCCGGGCCACTTCCTCGGCCTTGGCGTAACAGGGATCCCCCGGCCGCACCCGAGTGGAGCCGAAGATAGTTACGGCGGGATAGACCTTAGGGAGTTCTTCGAAACCTTCCACGAACTCGGCCATGATCTTGAAAAGCCGCCAGGATTCCCGGGCGGCTAAACCGTTAAGAACGTACTGTTTCTCATCGATTTCCCGGCTCATACCCGAACTCCCGAAGGACTTTGAGGGCTTTTATATCCTGATCAAGGACTTTTAACAAGAAGGATTCCAGGAGATGGCCCACCTCCCGCACCACATTTTGGGGAAGAATCATTCGGGGAAGGGCCTCAAGTGAGAAACGATTCAGGGACCGCAGTAGCCCCAGAGCCTTGGGGGAAAGCCTCTGGTCCCGTTCGGAAGCACAGGCTCCGCAGATCGCTCCTCCTTTTTCGAAAGAAAAGAAGGACTTTTCCGAGAGCTTGAGTCCGCAGCTCAGACAAACCTCAAACTCCGGAGCCCATCCCAACAGTCCGAGAAGACGGAACTCGAAGTAGGGTTTCAGCCACGGAAGCCACGGAGAACGTTCCATAAGGCTGAGTGTATCCCGGAGGAGAGGGAAGAGTTCCCGACCCTCGGCCGGCGGAGAAGAGCGCTCGCAGAGTTCCAGAAAGTAGGCCGAGAGAGCAAAACTGCGGGGATGCCAGCGGAGTCTTTCTGGGACCCAAACCAGGTCGGCGGCCTCGAGGATGGGAGCCAGGCCCCGACGACCAGGACGGAGATAAACTCGAAGGAGGTGGCCGGGCTCAAGCTTGTTCACAAAGCGTCGAAGACTACGCCGGGCCCCCTTGGCGACCGCCAAAAAACGTCCTCGCTTTTCCGAAAGGAAATTTATCAGGAGATCACTTTCGGAAATCTCCCGCGTTGAAAGAACCAGAGCCTCAAAAGGGACAAGCACGTTGCCCTACCGCACAAGAAGAAGATAAACCAGGATAGCCATCGCTATTATAAGGATTATCCCCCAAGCCATAGCTCTTGAAGAAGGCCGAGGGGAAGAAGTCTCAGGAGGTTCCTCCAGAACCGGGACTTCGTCTCGAGATCGAACCTCCCGGTAACGGACCAAAACTTCGCCGGGATCGAGCCCCACCGCCTCCGCATACGCCCTGAGATACCCTATAAGATAGACCTCCGCCGGCAGTTCCTCCCAGGCCTCTTCTTCAATCGCCCGGAGAAATCGGCAGTTGATCTTGGTCTCGGCCGCTATCTCTTCCAGAGTAAGTCCCTGACGTTCCCTGATTTCCCTGAGATAAGAACCTAAACCGCCTTTTTCAGACATTTCAAATAAATACCTTAATAAAAGCTCGCTCTTTCAGCTCTTTTAGCCACTTCTGGAAGTATTCGTCAAGGGCCTGCTGGTAAAGTTTCTGCCGGATCTCCTCCTTGACCTCCTCAAGGGGCCTCACGGGCCTGGCCTCTACCGAAAGGACCTTGAAGATGTACCAGCGTCCTCCGGAAGCCACCGGCGGAGTGACCTCGCCCGCCCGGGCCTTCTCGAGCACCTTGCGGGTCTCCGGAGCCAGCTCCTCCAGCTTGAAGCGGCCAAGATCTTCACCGCTTCCGGGTATCTCGGAATACTTTCGAGCCACCTCCTTAAAGTCCTCTCCCTTTTTGAGGGCCTCCCAGGCCTTCTGAATCCGCTCCTTATCAGAGGTCACAATGGCTGCCAGGTGATACACCCGATTTTGGCGCGAAAGATAGTGTTCCTGGTAATAACGCTTAATATCCTCCTCCGTGATCACAATACGGGCCTGGACGCTTCCCTGGACGAGCTTCATCTTCCGGAGCTGGTCTCTGATCCGCTCCCGATACTCAGACAGGCTCAGACCCTGTTCCTCAAGAAACCTCCGGAAGGCCGCCTCTCCGCCCATGCGAGCCATAACATCTTTCAGGAAGGCCTCCACCTCCTCATCCCGGACGGTAATCTTATATTTCTTGACTTCCTGTGCGATAAGTTTTTCTTCGATAAGCCTTTCCAAGACCTCCTTCCGTATCCTGTGGACCAGTTTCTGCTCCTCCAGAGGATCGGTCACCCCCTGGAGATATTTCCGATAAAGGGGGAGCGCCGCCTCGTCCACCTCCGAAAGGGTAATGACCTCGTCGTTGACCACGGCCGCAATACGGTCAATGACCTCCGCTCTGGCCCAGTGGAGGATTCCCAGCCAAATACCAAGACAAATCAGAAGAATCTTTCGCCTCATAGAGCCAACCTCTCGGGTTAGTTTAATTAAAACCTGGACTTTTGTAAAATTTCAGCCTGCAAGATCTCACAGATCCGCAGGGCTTCGTCCAGAAGCGGTCCATCGGCCCGGACCCGGAGCTGCCCCTTGCGGGTGAGCCTCACGAAGCGGAAGGCCTGAGCCAGCCTCCGCACCCCTCGCTCGTAGAACTCCGGACTCTCGCCCAGGTGGAGGATCAGTTCTTCTCCCCGGGCCTCGAGTTTCAGGATCCGCAGCCCCCGAAGGAGGATCTTGAGTCGGGCAAGCTCGATAAGGTTGCGCCCCTCCGGAGGTGGTTCACCAAAGCGATCCACCAGGGACTCCCGGAAGCGGGCCAGTTCCTCCTCGTTGCGCACCAGGGAAAGCTCCCGGTAAAGGTGCAACCTCTGTTCCACGTCGGGGACGTAACCTTCGGGGAAGTAGGCCGGAAGACCGAGCTTGACCTCCGGTTCGGGGACTTCTTCTATCTTTTCGCCCTTCATTTCCCGGACGGCCTTCTCCAGGATCTCCAGGTAGAGATCATATCCCACGGCTGCGATATGTCCGGACTGAGTGGTTCCCAGAAGATTCCCGGCCCCCCGGATCTTGAGATCGCTCAAAGCCAGACGAAACCCGGACCCCAGCTCCGTAAACTGCATGAGGGCCTTGAGTCGCTTCCGGGCCTCTTCGGTAAGCCCGGAGAGGGAGGGCACCAGAAGATAGGCATACGCCTGGACCCTTCCCCGCCCTACTCTGCCCCGCAGCTGATAGATCTCCGAGAGGCCGAAGCGATCGGCCCGGCAGATGATGATGGTATTGGCCGAGGGGATGTCCAGGCCGCTTTCGATGATGGTGGTGCAGACCAGGACATCTATCTCTCGACGCACGAAACGGGCCATAACCTCTTCCAGTTCTCGGGGCGCCATCTGTCCGTGGGCCACTGCCACCCGGGCTCCGGGCACCAGGCGTTTGAGCCAGCCGGCCAGGGCGTGAAGGCCCTTTACCCGGGGATAAACGAAAAAGACCTGTCCTCCCCGGGAAAGTTCCCGCTCGATGGCCTCCTTCACGGTTTCCGGCTCCATCTTGGCCAGTACGGTCTTTACCGGGAGGCGTCCCGGGGGTGGAGTCTCGATCACCGAAAGGTCCCGGATCCCGAGAAGCGACATCTGGAGCGTACG
>WFPH01000021.1 GCA_015487645.1 Thermosulfurimonas sp.
AGGTAGTTCTGTAGTCTCAGGTTGGCTTCAAAGTGGGCGTAACCAAACCCTAGGAAAAATTTCAACAGGACCGGAAGCCAAATAAAATACCCCAGGGCTACCCCCAGCCCCACGAGAAAAAAGGACAATATTAGGATCTTTTTTCCAAAACGTCTTTCTTCAGGAAAGAGACCTGGGGAAATGTAGGCCCAGCCGTGGTAAGCCAGGAAGGGGAGGGTTAGGGTCAGAGCTAGGAAAAAGGTGGCTTTCAGGGCAGCCATGATGGCTTCAGGCAGGGTGGTAAAGACCAGCTTGAGGTGAGACTTTCCCATGGCCCTGGTATAGGGCCAAAGGAGAAAGGGGGTAAGCCGGGGGAAAAAATAAAAGAGGAGACACCAGAAGAAAAAAAGGACCGTCAGGCATAAAAGGAGACGTTTTCGGAGTTCGGCCAGATGAACTTCAAGAGGTAGCCGAGGAAGATCCCGATGTCGACGGAGCATTCTCAAGGGGCTCCTTTATCTCTTTCTTAAGGGTGGCGATTTCTTCTTGGGCTTCTTCAATTTCGTCCAGGCCCAGTTCCTTCTTGAGTTCCTCGGTGGCTCGCCTAAATTCCACCACCAGACGGGCCAGAGCCCGGCCCATTTCCGGAAGCTTTTCCGGACCTACCACCACCAGGGCCACAATGAAGATGACCACCAGTTCGGGAAAACCGATATTAAACATCTCGATAAACCCTCTTAAGGCGTCTTCCCAGGGCGCACAGGATTTCGTAGCTTATGGTCCCGGCAAGCTCTGCTAGCTCATCTACCGGTACCTCCTCTGCCGGACCGCCAAGCAGGATGACCTCTTCCCCGGGATGGCCTCCATCTTCGATCTCCGTGACATCCAGGGTGAGACATCGCATGGAGACTGCTCCTATGACCGGGATCCGGCGGCCTCTGAGCCAGGCAAAGCCCCGGTTGCTGAGACTCCGGGGATAACCGTCGTCGTAACCCACGGGCACCAGGGCTACCCGGCGAGGGCTATGGGCCCGATAAAGAGGGCCATAGCCCACGGATTCTCCGGCCTTGAGCTTCTTGGTTTCTACAATGCGGGCCTTAAGCGTCATGACCGGCTTAAGTTTAACACGGGCTCTGGCCCGAAAGGAGGGGTAGCTGCCGTAAAGACTGATTCCGGGACGAACCAGATTCCCCTCCGCCCCACGAAGAAAAATTATGCCCGCCGAGTTGGCCGCATGGAAATACCGGAGGGAGGGGAGCGCTTTCTGTAACGATTTTTTAATCTCCTTAAAAAGGACGAGCTGTTTATGGGTCAGCGGATCTTCCGGTTTTTCGGCACAGGCTAGGTGAGTCATGAGTCCCACTGCTTTCAACTGAGGATTTTCTTGAAGGATCTTCAGAACTTTTGGAAGATCTTCTGGCTCGAGCCCGAACCGATGCATGCCGGTATCGATCTTAAGATGGATCTCCAGGAAAACCCCTTTCCTGCGGGTGAATTCGGCCGCGGCTTCCAGCATCCTGAGAGAGGCTACAGCCGGGATTATTCTTAATTGTAGGATCTCAGGAAGCCAGTCCGGCTCAAAGCCTGAAAGGAGGATTAGGGGCAGGGCCAATCCGGCCCGTCTTAAACGAAAGGCCTCCTCGGGCTCGGAAAGCCCGAAGCCGTAAACACCTTCCTGCGAAAGGACTCGGGCCACCTCCACCAGACCGTGCCCATAAGCTTCACTTTTGATAACGGCGAGAATGGCCGTGCCTTCTGATAGGAGACCCTTGAGAGCCCTTAAGTTTTCCCTTAGGGCTGCCAGGTCGATCTCTAACCAGCGTGACCAGCGAATGGTTACCTCCTCGCCTTTTACTTGATTAAACCCCAAACCTTAGTTCTTGGCAAAAGCTTTTCAAGAATATATGCTGATACTCAAGCTCTTGACAGATCAGAGGATAAAGTCTATTATCTAGACATAGATACTCCACAAAAGGAGAGATCAATGGGCAAGGAAGCTTTGCTTGAGGTTAAGGATTTGTGGGTAGAGGTTGAGGGTAAAGAGGTCCTGAAGGGGGTCAGCCTTACTATTCCCAAAGGAGAAACGCACGCTCTTTTTGGACGAAACGGTTCAGGGAAGACCACCCTCCTTATGACCATTATGGGCTTTCCTGCCTACAAGGTCCGGCATGGGCAGATCATCTTCAAAGGGGAGGATATTACCCATCTTCCGCCTTACGAGAGGGCCAAGCGGGGTATAGGAATCATGTTTCAGCGTCCGCCCACTATTAGAGGGGTAAAGTTGCGGGAGATGCTCAAGCTCTGTGCCAAAGAGAACGGCATCAAGATCGAAAAACTGGCCCGGGAGTTCGGTTTTGAGAGTTTCCTCGAGAGAGATGTTAATCGCGGTTTCTCCGGAGGAGAGCTCAAAAAGAGCGAGCTCTTGCAGCTTCTCATTCAGGATCCCGAGCTGGTGCTTCTCGACGAGCCCGAGTCTGGGGTAGACATGGAAAATCTCCAGGTTATCGGGAAAATGATTCGTCGACTCCTCCAGAAGGATATCCATAGGCCTCGCACCAAAAGCGGCCTCATCATCACCCACACCGGGTTCATCTTGCAGTTTGTTCCGGCCGATCTAGGGTACGTAATGATTGACGGGACTATTTACTGTCAGGGAAACCCTCAGGAAATATTTGAGGGTATTCAAAAACACGGCTATGAGGAGTGTATATCATGTCTGAGAAGAATAGAAGAATAGAACCCAGGGTCGAGGATTTTAGGTCGGCCAAGGAAGGCCAGATTCCCCGTTCGGTGGAGGAACTCACCCCTGAGGAATGGGCTCGTTTAAAGGACGTAGGGATAGAACCCGAGGCCCCGAAGGAGGGTGAGTTTCTCCAGGCGGATGCCCGGGTGGTTCACTGTCGCAAGCTCCCCGAAGGGCTGGAGCTTCTTCCGGTAACTGAGGCCCTCAAGAAGTACGACTGGCTTGCGGATTACTGGTGGAAGGCGGTGCCGGCGGAGAAGGATCAGTACACCAAGGCTACGGCCGAGGATCTCGATGATGGTTATTTCATCCGGGTGCTTCCTGGAACCAGAATGATCTATCCCGTTCAGACCTGTCTCTACATCCGTACACCCGATGTGGTGCAGAAGGTCCACAACATCATCATCGTGGAGGAGGATGCCGAACTCAACCTCATTACGGCCTGTACCACCCATCCTGGAGTTCGTTCCGGTTTTCATATCGGGGTTTCCGAGTTCTACGTAAAGCGGAACGGCAAGCTCACCTTCACCATGATCCATAACTGGGCAGAGGAGATTTACGTGCGCCCGCGGACCGGAGTGATCGTAGAGGAAGGCGGAACTTACATCTCCACCTACGTGACCCTCCAGCAGGTGGCCAGCATCCAGAGCATGCCCAGTTGCCGGCTGGTAGGCCCCGGAGCCAGGGCAACTTTTGGCTCGGTGGTGGTCGCCCCCGAAGGGGCTTATTTGGACCTGGGGGCCCTCGTCTCGCTCGAGGCCCCTGGGACCAGAGCCGAAATCATTTCCCGTAGTGTAAGCACCGGCGGGGAATCCTTGGCCCGGGGGCATCTCATTGGCAAAGCCCCGGAAATCAAGGCCCACCTCGAGTGTCAGGGGCTCATGCTATCAGATAAAGGGGCCATCAAGGCCATTCCCCAGCTCGATGCTTATTACGCAAATGTGGATATGTCTCACGAGGCGGCCGTGGGCAAGATCGCTCAGGAGGAGATCGAGTACCTCATGGCCCGAGGGCTCTCTGAGGAAGAGGCTACTTCTCTCATCGTACAGGGCTTCCTGAACGTGAGGATCGAGGGGCTGCCGGCTGAACTTCAGAAGCGGATCGATCAGGCCATAGCTCTGGCCCGGGAGGGGCTCTGAGCCCATGCGGATCAAACCCTGGCTGGCCGGGCTTTCGCCTTATCCTCCGGGGAAGTCTTTGGAGGAGGTAAGGAGAGAGCTCGGCCTCAAAGGGCCTATCTACAAGCTGGCCTCGAACGAAAACCCTCTTGGCCCCTCTCCCCGGGCCCTTGAGGCTATTCGGGAGAACCTGGAAAAAATTCATCGTTATCCCGAGGCCTCCAACCGGGCACTGGCTGAAGCTATTGCCCGCCGCTTCGGAGTTAGTCCGGAAAACGTAGTGGTGGGTAACGGTTCCAACGAGATCATTGATCTCCTGGTGAAGGCTTTGGTTTCTCCCGGGGAGGAGATCCTCATCAGCGAGCCTTCCTTTCTCATGTACGAAAAATTGGGGATTGCTGCCGGGGCGGTCTTGAAAAGGATCCCTCTCAAGAATTACCGTCACGACCTTGAGGGCCTGCTCTCGGCCGTCACCCCTCAAACCAGGATCATATTCCTGGATCACCCTCATAATCCCACAGGAACGATCCTTTCCAGGGAAGAGATCGAAGCCTTTTTGCGTGAACTTCCCCGGGGACTCCTGGTGGTTCTAGATGAGGCCTATGGGGAATTCGTGCGCAATCCGCAGGCGGCCCGGGGAGTGGATCTCCTGCGGATGGGCTTTTCGGTGGCGGTCCTGAGGACCTTCTCCAAGGCTTATGGCCTGGCCGGTCTCAGGATTGGTTATGGCCTGATGCCGGAGAAACTAGCAAGGGTTCTTAACGCCATTCGGCAGCCTTTTAATGTGAACCTGCTGGCCCAGGTAGCGGCTAAGGCTGCTCTTGCGGACGAGGAACATCTGAAAAAGACCCGGCGTCTGATCTGGGAGGGTCTGGATTATCTTTCAGGGGAGCTTACAAGGCTTGGATTGCGGCCTCTTTCCTCTCAGGCCAATTTTCTCTTCGTGGAATGCGGCCGGCCGGCCCGTCCCCTTTACGAAGCCCTTCTCCATAAAGGGCTTATCGTGAGGTCCATGGAGGCCTACGGGTTTCCGGAGGCTTTGAGAATTTCGGTGGGGCTTCCCGAGGAAAACCGAGCCTTAATAAAAGCTTTAAAAGAAGTTTTATGAAAGGCTATCCTAGGGTCATCACGATCGATGGTCCCGCCGGAAGCGGAAAGACTACGGTGGCCCGCCTGCTGGCCCGCCGTCTGGGTTACGGATTGCTGGAATCCGGAAGTCTTTACCGGGCTTTTACTTGGGTTTTGCTTAAAGAGGCTCCAGATTGGCTTAAAAATCTTGATGAAAAAAGGATTGAGGCTTTTTTGAAGACTAAGCTCCCCGAGTTTCGGTTTTTTCTTGAAACCGAGGGGCTAAAAATATTTTTCCGCGGGAAGCCTCTTTTGGAGGAGCTTCGCCATCCTGAGACTGAGGGGAAGGTTTCCGAAGTGGCGGCCCTGCCGGCGGTAAGGGCCCTGGTGAACGAGATCCTGCGCCAGCTGGTGCAAGAAAAGCCGGCGGTGGCTGAGG
>WFPH01000022.1 GCA_015487645.1 Thermosulfurimonas sp.
GGCCAAGACCACCGAGGGGTTGGGCTTCGCGGGCGGCGAGGCCGTAGCCGCCTGGGCGGTGGCCGTACTGGCGGAAGATGGAGCTTAGCCTGGAGAGGCTTCGGGAGGTACCCGAGGCCCCGGGGGTGTATATCTTCCGGGACGGACGGGGGGCCGTCCTTTACGTGGGCAAGGCCAAGAACCTGCGGCGGCGCCTGGCTTCCTACCTGACACCGGCCACCCCCAAGACCCGCAACCTTCTCTCCCGGGCCGAAAAGCTTGAGACTCTCCTTACCCGCAACGAAAAAGAGGCCCTGATCCTGGAGGCCAATCTCATCAAGAAACACCGCCCCCGCTACAACATTCTCCTCCGGGACGACAAGGCCTATCCCCTGATAAGGATTTCACTGGCGGAGAAGTTTCCGCGGCTTACCGTGGTGCGGCGCAAACGCCGGGGAGACCGGGCTCTCTACTTCGGCCCTTACCCTTCCGCCGGAGCCGTGCGCGAGACGGTCAAGATCCTCACCCGGTTTTTCCCTCTCCGACGGTGCTCAAACGCCGAGATGCGCCGGCGCACCCGCCCCTGTCTTTACCACCAGATTGGAAAGTGTCCGGCCCCCTGCCTGGGCCTCATTACCCCGGAAAGTTACCGGAAAATTGTGGAACAGGCGGTAGCCTTCCTCGAAGGTCGGGGGCAGGATCTCGTGCAGAGACTCCGTGAAGAGATGGAAGCCGCCGCCGAAAGGCTGGAGTTTGAACGGGCCGCTGTACTGCGGGATCGGCTCCGGGCCCTGGAAAAGATCCTGGAGGCCCAGGCGGTGGTCCTCCCCGAGGAAAAAGACCTTGATCTCTTCGCTCTGGCCCGCAAAGGGGAGATCGTCTCCGGAGCCGTCCTTTTCGTAAGGCGAGGAAAGCTCCTGGGGCATAAAATATTCCACCTCAGGGGAATCCCGGAAGAAGATCCCTGGGGGACCATCCTCGAGCAGTTCTACGATGAGGGCAAGGTTATTCCAGAAACCGTGGTCCTGCCAGAGGAACCGAAAGAAAAGGAGCTCTTTGAGGAATGGCTATCGGATCTTCGCGGAGGACCGGTAAAGATCATGAAGCCGGAAGGGGAGGCCCTCGGGGGACTTTACGAAACCGCCCTTCGCAATGCCGAAGAAGCCTTACGTTCAAGGCTCAGGGGAGAGCGGACCTGGGACGATCTGGCCGAGGAACTGGCGAGAGTCCTGAGACTCCCGGTCATTCCGCAAAGGGTGGAAGCCGTGGATCTTTCTAGTCTTCAGGGCACGGCCCCCGTGGGGGCCGTCGTGGCCTTCTTCGAAGGAGAACCGGACAGGAGCCGGTACCGGCGCTATCACATTCGTACCGTCTCCGGAACGCCGGACGATTACGCCATGCTCTACGAGGTGCTCTCCCGCCGGATCCGCCGGGGCCTTGAGGAGAAGGATCTCCCGGATCTTCTGGTCATAGACGGGGGCCGGGGTCATCTGGAGACCGCCCGCCGGTTGCTCGAGGACTATGGTCTTTTCGGACGAATAGGCCTTTGCGCCATCGCCAAGGAACGCGCCGACGAAGGCGAAAAAATCTACCTTCCGGAGCGCAAGAATCCCTTAAGACTTTCCAGACACGGCGAAGTCCTGAGATTCCTTATGCGGGTGCGGGACGAGGTCCATCGCTTTGTCCTCACCTTTCACCGCCAAACCCGGGAGCGGGAGAGCCTGGGTTCCTTCCTGGACGGGATTCCGGGAATCGGCGTGAAACGCAAACGGGAGCTCCTGCGACGTTTTTCCTCCCCGGAAGAACTGCTTTCGGCCGGGGAGGAAACCCTGGCGCGGCTTCCGGGCTTCAACCGTTCGGTGGCGCGGACTCTCCTTGAACACCTCCGGCAACTCTCGGTTGACCGGAAAAGCCCACGGGGATAAGCTTTGTGAAAAGTTTCCCGGAGGTAGGGCATGGAATTCGAGGCCGTTATAGGGCTGGAAGTGCATACTCAGCTTCTCACCGCAAGCAAGATCTTCTGCGGCTGCTCCACCAGATTCGGGGCTCCGCCCAACCATCATACCTGCCCTGTCTGCACCGGCATGCCCGGAAGTCTCCCGGTGCTCAATCGCCGGGTGGTGGAGTTCGCCCTGAGGCTGGCGCTTGCGGTAGGGGCCAGGGTGAACCCGGTCTGCGTTTTCGCTCGCAAACACTATTTCTATCCGGATCTTCCGAAAAACTACCAGATTTCCCAGTACGAGGCCCCCATAGCCGAAGGGGGAGCCATCGAGATCGAGGTGGACGGGAAACGCAAACGGATCGGCCTGGTGCGCATCCACATGGAGGAGGACGCCGGGAAACTCGTTCACGATGAAAAACGACCGGTCTCCTATGTAGACTTCAACCGCACCGGGGTACCGCTTCTCGAAATCGTGAGTCAGCCCGATATCCGCAGCCCGGAGGAGGCCGTGGCCTACCTCAAGAAGCTGCGCACCATCGTGCGCTATCTCGGGATCTGCGACGGCAACATGGAAGAGGGGAGCCTCCGGTGCGACGCCAATGTCTCCGTAAGGCCCAAAGGCAGCTCGGAGTTCGGCACGAAAGTGGAACTCAAGAACATGAACTCTTTTCGGCACGTGGAGCGGGCCCTGCGCTACGAAATCAAGCGCCAGATCGGGCTCCTGCTTGAGGGCAAGGAGGTGGTCCAGGAAACCCGGCTTTTCGATGAGGCCCAAGGGGAGACCCACTCCATGCGGGGCAAGGAAGAGGCCCATGACTACCGGTACTTTCCGGATCCCGATCTGGTTCCGGTAAGGATCGATGAGGCCTGGATCGAGCGAGTGCGGGCGGAGCTTCCCGAGCTTCCCGACGCCAAAAAGGGCCGTTTCATAGAGGAATACGGCCTTCCGAATTACGACGCAGAGATCCTTACGGCCTCACGGCCGCTCGCAGAGTTCTTTGAGGCCTGTGTAAAGCTTTTCCCTCACCCGAAAAAAGTCTCCAACTGGCTCATGACCGAGGTGCTGAGGGAGCTGAACCGCGAGGGCAAAGAGATCGACGAGACCAGCTTAAGGCCCGAACACGTGGCCGAGTTGCTGAAGCTGGTGGAAGAGGGCGTGATCTCCATCACCGCGGCCAAGAAGATCTTCCCGGAGGTTTACGCCACCGGGCGCTCCCCTAAAGAGCTGGTAGAGGAGAAAGGCCTCCGGCAGGAGAGCGACGAGGCGGCCCTTGAGGCTATCTGCCGGGAGGTGCTTTCCGAAAATCCGGCGGAGGTGGAAAAGTACCGCGGCGGTAAGAAAGGCGTGATCGGTTTCTTCGTGGGCCAGGTCATGAAAAAGACCCGGGGCAAGGCCAATCCCAAAGTGGTCAATCAGATCCTTACGAGGCTACTTGAAGAATGAAACCCGAAAAAGAACGGCAGAAACTGCTTTCTTGGTTGAGGAAATATTTCGCGCCGCGGGAACGTTTCCGGATTGTGATTCTGTTCGGTTCCATAGCCCGCGGAGATATCAAGCGGGAAAGCGATATAGATGTGGCAGTGCTGGCGGAGCCAGAGTTTTCTTTAAAGGAGCTTCTGCGCCTTATGGGGGAGCTTGAAGACCTCTGCGGAAGGAGAGTGGATGTGGTCCAGCTCCGGGATCTCTGCGAAAACAAACCTGCGATGGCCTTCGAGATCACCCGCGAGGGTATTCCCCTTAAGATAGTTGACCGGGAAGAGTGGCTTCGTTTGCGGGAAAGAATTTGGCATCATTACTTAGATACGGAGTATCTGCGGAGACTAAACTGGCATTATTTTAAGGAATTTCTGCGGAGGCGTCGTGCGGGAGCATCTTCTGCGCTTACACAACAACCTCCGGCGGCTTGAAAAGTTAAAGGCCGGTCCCCAGGGAGAAATTGAGGGGTGGGCCCTGCGGTATGGGCTTTACGAAAGCATACAAATCATGATTGACCTTTGTTGTCATCTGGTAAATCGTCTGGAGCTCGGGCCCCCGGAAAGTTATCGGGATTGTGTGAAGAAGCTTATGGAAGCCGGGCATCTACCGGAGGATCTTGGGGAGAGATTGACGGACCTGGTTTATTTTCGGAATCTCCTGGCCCATGCCTACGCCCAAATAGAAGACGGCGAGGTGCAGAAAAAACTGAATTATGTGGAGGACCTTTATCGCTTCTTGGAACTAATGGAGGGATATTTTTCGTGAAGATCTTTCAGCCCAAAAATCCAGACCTCATCCGTGCCTGGCGGTGGACGGACCGGGGGCTTTATCTCCTGGATCAGAGGTTACTTCCCTGGCGTGAAAAATACATCCTGTGCCGCACCTGGCAGGAGGTGCGCAAGGCCATTCGGGAGATGGTGGTCCGGGGGGCCCCGGCCATCGGCATCACCGCGGCCATCGGCCTGGTTCTGGGGGCCGAGAGGCTCCGGGCCCGGACCCGGAAAGCCTTTCTCTCCGTCCTGAAACGCATCGCGCGGGGGCTGGCGAAGGCCCGCCCAACGGCGGTCAATCTTTTCTGGGCCTTAGACCGCATGATCAAGCGGGCCGAAAATGAAACGGACGCCGGGCCACAGGAGTTGATCGAGATTCTGCGGCGGGAGGCCCTGGCCATCTGGGAGGAGGATCTGGCAGCCAACCGGCGCATGGGACGCCTGGGAGCGGAACTCCTGCCCGAAGAGGGCGCGGTGCTCACCCACTGTAACGCCGGGGCGCTGGCCACCGGGGGTTACGGCACGGCTCTGGGGGTGATCCGAGCCGCGGTGGAGAGCGGGAAACGTCTTTCGGTGCTGGCGGACGAGACCCGGCCCTATCTTCAGGGGGCCCGGCTTACGGCCTGGGAAATGAAGAAGGTCGGTATCCCGGTGGCGGTGATACCGGACGCGGCGGCGGGTTTTCTCATGGCCAGGGGCCTGGTCAAGGCCGTAATCGTGGGGGCCGACCGCATCGCGGCCAACGGGGATGTGGCCAACAAGATCGGAACCTACTCGCTGGCGGTCCTGGCCCGGGAGAACCGGATCCCCTTTTACGTGGCCGCTCCTTCCTCCACCTTCGATCTCCGTTGTCCCTCGGGTGAGGCGATACCCATTGAGGAACGGTCCCCGAAAGAGGTCCTTTTCTGTGGAAGCCTCAGGGTCACCCCTTTCGGAGTCTCGGCCGTGAACCCGGCCTTCGACGTGACGCCGGCCGAGCTCATCAC
>WFPH01000023.1 GCA_015487645.1 Thermosulfurimonas sp.
GTGGAAAGCGATCTCTGGCCGGACATGATAGGTTTCCTGCGCATACGGGGTGTGCCTCTGATCCTGGCCAATGCCGCTCTTTCAGGACGCTCCCTCTCAAGACTCAAGCGCTTCCGTTTCCTGACCCGTCTTCTCTATGAACCCTTTTCGGTCATCGTAGCGGCCAGCGAGGAGGACCGCCAGAGGATCGAGACTCTAAATCCCGGTCCTTCCGTTCTTTACCTGGGAAACCTCAAATACGATTTTCCCCCTCCGGAAAAGGAAGAAATAGAACGACTCCGGGAGATCCTTGCGCCCTGTCTTCGTTCACCGGTGATCGTATGCGGTTCCACCCATCCCGGGGAGGAGACCCTTCTGCTTGAGGCTTTCCGAAAGTTTTCGCGGGGAACCCTCATCCTCTGTCCCCGCCATCCGGAGAGGGCCGGCGAGGTGAAGGCCCGGGCAGAAGCTATGGGCTTAAGAGTGGCCCTTCGTTCACGTCCGGCACCGGCCGAAGTCCTGGTGATCGACACTCTGGGGGAGCTCCGGGCGCTTTACGGGCTGGCTGATCTGGCCTTTGTAGGGGGGACCCTGGTTCCGGTGGGAGGACACAACCTCCTTGAACCTGCTTCCCTCGGAGTGCCGGTGGTCTTCGGGCCTCATCTCGAGAGCGTGTCCTCCGTAGCTCGCGAACTTGAGAGGGCGGGAGGGGGACTCAGGGTTGAGGCTCGGCCGGAGGCCCTGCTCAAGGCCTGGGAAAAGGTGCTTCTCGAGGCCAGGATCCGGGGGCGGGCAGCCCATCGGGTCTACGGGCAGCACCGAGGGGCCGTGGAACGCTATCTGGCCCTTTTGGCCAATTACTTATGAAAGGAGGCTTCGGAGATGGATAAAGCCCAGAGGATTGCCCGTTACATGAGGGAACACGATCAGGTAGCCGTGTGGCTCGGGGTGGAGATCCTTGAGGTTCGCCCGGGCTATGCCCGCATGGCCATCACCGTGCGGGAGGACATGCTGAACGCCGCCGGGGTCTGTCAGGGCGGGGTGACCTTTTCGCTGGCGGACTTCGCCTTTGCGGTGGCCTCTAACAGCCATGGAAAACTGGCCCTGGCGGTCTCGGCCCAGATCTACTATCCGTCGGCAGCCCGTCTTGGAGACCGCCTAGTGGCCGAGGCCCGGGAGGTGAACCTCACGGAAAAAACCGGGCTCTACGAAGTGGTAGTCCAAAAGGAAGACGGTACGCTGGTGGCCTTCTTTACCGGACAGGTGGTGAGAAGAGACCTGGAATTCAACCCTGATCAGGCCTGATCGCCAGGGCCAGGAAACGTTCTCCTTCCCGGAAAAGCAGGCGCTTGCGGTGAAGATCCGTAAGAAAGGTCCAGAGTCTTTCGGCTGAAAGCCCGGGGAAGGCTTCTTTGATTTCCCGGAACTCTTTGGGCTCGGTGAGAAAGAGATAGACCTCCCGGGCGGGGCCCTTCAGGCGGTGGTGGAGGATCTGTCCCTCGGGAGTCACCTGCCGCAGGAGGAGGAAATGCCCGCCCTCCCGGTAAGTGAGAAGGGGGCCGTATTTTTCCCGGAGAGTGCTCCAGAGCTTATGCCATCTCTTGACCTTCTCTATCACCGGACGCCATAGGCGTTGCTGCCGGCGGCGGTCTCCCTGATAGGCCCAGGCCAACGGCTTTAAGAGCCGTCGGAGGGATTCCGGGAAGAGATAACGATAATAGGGGTGAGGATAGAGCCTACGGAGACCGAAAGTCTCCGGATGGCGAAACACCGGGCTTTCGTATCCCAGCCAGAAGGAAACCGTGGTGAGGGGCCGGAAGGGGAAGACGTAGTCCAGGGCCGAAAGGGTCTCCTCAATCTCGGCTTCGGTGGTGCCGGGGAAGTGACAGATGAGGTTGGCTGAGAGCTCGAGACCGGCTTCCTCGCAGTGGCGCATGGCGGCCACGTTGGCCGTGGCGGTGGTACCTTTGCCCAGGCGCTTGAGAAGCGAGGTCGAGAGGGCCTCGATCCCGATCTGAACCCAGTAAAGACCTCCTCTCCGCATAAGCCTGAGTTCCTTGGCGGTGTAGATGGCCCGGAGCTCGGCGAAAATGCGGTAATCTCGGCCGTCTCCGGAAAGGGTTTCAAAGAGCGAAAGGGCCTCCTTGCGATCCAGACAGTTATCCATGAAGGCAAAGTCTAGAAGTCCGGCTTCGGCGTGCCGCCTTATATCCTGGAGAACCCTTTCAAGCGGCCGCCGGCGGTAGCCCTGCCACTGAAGATTCAGGTTACAGAAATGACACTTACCCCACCAGCATCCTCGGGAGGCCTCAAGCGGGATGACCGGAAAAAAGCGCTTAGCCGGTAGCAGGTGGCTTAACTCCCGGAAATAGTCTTCGTAGATGGGAGAAGGTATCTCTTCCGGCGAAAGCTCCGCGCCTCCGCCACCTTTTATCCGGCCGTTTTCACGAAAGAATACTCCGGGCAGGCCCTTTACGGATTGATTTTCGGCCAGGGCTCGGATGAGGCTGGCCAGAGGTTTTTCTCCTTCACGGTTTATCACGAAGTCGATGAAGGGAAAGGCCTCCAGGAGACTCCGGCCGAGATCCTCGGCACAGAGGGCCCCCCCGAAGACCACCACGAGGTGGGGATGGCATCGCTTAAGGAAGGCGGCGGCCCAGAGGGAGAGGGTAAGCTGGTTGAGACAGACCGAAAAACCCACTACCTGAAACTCTTTCCAAGGAATGCTTTTCAGATACTTTGAGAGCGTATTTTCAGTAAGAGTGAGGATTTCTTCATATTCCCGAGCCAGGCCTTCCTTACGGGCTAAGCGTTCGTAAAGTTGACGGGCCTTGGGGCGCATCTCCGGAAAAAGGATGCCGGCCCCGAGACTTTCGGAAAGCCAAGAGGAATCGCAGATTTTGAGATAGTCCTGATAGCCCAGGGTCTGGGCCAAAAAAAGGTAGGGATGGAAGGCCTGCACGGGAATCTCCGGCAAGTTTTTTCTCAGATACCCCTTGAGGACCCCTAGCTGCACCGAGGGGCGATTGAAAAGGGGCCAAGGCATGGAAATCAGGGCTACCTTCATTCCCTCTTGTTTTGGCCGAAGTTGTGTCCTATGGTTAAAGCTAAGTATAAAGGAGGTTCGAGATGGCCGAAAGGAGAGAATTACGCCCGGAGGAGCTCAAGGTCACCATAGATCCCGAGTCTCTTGGGGTGACCTCTTCCGAGGACCTGCTTTCGGAGGAAGCCCCCGCCATCATGGGCCAGGAACGGGCTGTTTCCGCTCTTTCGCTGGGTTTGAGACTGGATGACCTCGATTTTCACATTTATGTGGCTGGGGAAGCGGAGCTCGGCGTGGAATATCTCACCCGGATGCTCACCGAGGAGGAGGCCCGGCGCCGACCTACGCCCTCTGACTGGTGCTACGTCTATAACTTTGAGGATCCCGACCGGCCGCTGGCTCTTGAGCTTCCGGCCGGGAAAGGCCGCGAGTTCAAGAAAGACATGGCGGATTTCATCCGCACCTTAAGGGGGCGTCTTCCCGAGGCCTTCGAGGATGAGACCTACGTTCAGAAAAAGGAAGCACTTCTCAAAGAGTTCAACCAGAAGCGCTCCCAGATCTTTGAAGCCTTGGAGAATAAAGTCCGGTCCGAAGGCTTCATCTTAAACGTAGAGCCCATGGGGATGATGATCATTCCGGCCAAGGCCGATGGCACGCCTATGACTCCTCAGGATGTTCAGGGACTGCCCGAGGAGGAGAAGGAACGCCTCAAAGCCAAGAGCAAGGAACTCCAGCAGGAATTGAACGCCACCGTGCGCAGCATCCAGAAACTGGAAAAAGATCTCCACGAAGCCCTCCGGAATTTGGATCGGGAGGTGGCTTCCCAGGTCATCCACTTTTATCTTCAGGACCTGCGCCAGAAATACGCCTCCCTTACCCCGGTGGTGGAATATCTGGAGGCTGTGGCCCGGGATATTTTGGAGCACCTTGAGGAGTTCCGGCAGCCCCAGGGGAAGGAAGGGGCTCAGCCTCCTTTCCCGGTGCCTATGCCTCCGAGAGAGTCGATTTTCCTGCGTTACGAGGTCAACCTCTTTGTAGACAACTCCGGAACCGAAGGCGCGCCGGTAGTCTTCGAGCCCAATCCGACCTACCCCAGACTTTTCGGTTCGATCGAACGCAAAGCCCAATTCGGGGCCCTTATTACCGATTTCACCATGCTCCGAGCCGGCAGTCTTCACCGAGCCAACGGAGGTTTCGTTATCATCCGGGCCCTGGACCTCCTGCGGAACTTTTACTCTTGGGAAACCCTCAAAAGGGTCATCAAGAGCCGCAAGATCTTTCTTGAGGACCTGGGAGAGCAGCTAGGGCTCTTTACTACCAAGACTCTGCGCCCTAAACCCGTGCCTTTTCGGGCCAAGGTGATCCTGATAGGGGATCTTTTCCTTTATCATCTCCTCTACGCCTTTGATGAAACTTTTCGAGAACTTTTCAAGATTAAAGCTCCGCTTGAGGATTGGGTAGACCGCACCGAAGAACGCACCCGGGAGTTCCTGCGCACGGTAGCTCTTATGGTCAAGAAGAAAAACCTCCTTCCGGTTTCGGCGGATGGTTTGGCCCGGCTGGTGGAATACTCCTGCGAGCTCGCCGGACGGAAGGACAAGCTCTCTCTGAAACTCCCGGAAATCTTCGATACTTTGAGGGAGGCCCATTTCTGGGCTCAGGAGGAAGGGGCTTCGACTATCACCGCTCAGCACATAGAAAAGGCCCTCGATGAGCGTCGGCGTCGGCTCTCGCTGGTAGAGGAGCGGATTCACGAGTTCATCCAGAAAGACCTCATCAGGATCAAAACCACCGGGGAGGAAGTGGGTAGCATCAACGGCCTTTCAGTCTACGACCTGGGAGATTATCGTTTCGGTCGCCCTACGCGTATCACGGTTAACATCTCTCTAGGCAAGGAAGGGGTCATCAACATCGAGCGGGAGGCCGAGCTTTCGGGAAAGATTCACACCAAAGGGGTAATGATACTTTCGGGATTCCTGCGGGAGCGCTTTGTGCAGGACAAGCCCCTTACCCTTTCGGCCACCCTCTGTTTCGAGCAGAGCTACGGGCTGGTGGAGGGGGATTCGGCCTCTAGTGCCGAACTTTTCGCCCTTATCTCGGCCCTGGCCGGGGTTCCCATCAAACAGGGCATTGCGGTTACAGGTTCCGTAAGCCAGAAGGGTGAGATTCAGCCGGTGGGAGGGGTCAACGAGAAGATCGAGGGCTTTTTCAGGGTGTGCGCTGAAAGGGGACTTACCGGAGAACAGGGGGTTATCATCCCCGCGGCCAACGTGGATGATCTGGTATTAAAAAGAGAAGTGGTGGAAGCCGTGGCCGAAGGGAAATTCCATATCTGGCCCATCTCTCGAGTGGAAGAAGGCATAGAGATCCTCACCGGGGTTCCGGCCGGGGAACCGGGCCCGGACGGCCGTTACCCGGAGGGGACGGTCTTTTACCTAGTGGACAAGCGCCTGCGTGAACTGGCTGAACGAGCCCGAGAGTTCGCCAAGGACCCCCGGAAAAGTAGCCCAGCTGACGAAGCTTAACCAGCTGCCCCGAAATAAGGCCTTATTCACCTCCTATTTTGGGCGTTTTCCCTTTGTGCCACAGGTATACAATGGGGCTGGCCACGAAGACCGAGCTATAGGTCCCCACGATTACCCCCAGAAGCAAGGCCAGGGCGAAATCTCTCAGGACCACTCCACCGAAGAGAAAGATGGCCAAGATGACCAGAAGGGTGGTCAGGGTGGTGATGATCGTTCGGGCCAGCATCTCGTTCACGCTTCGGTTAATGATTTCGGCAAAGGGAGTCCGCTCTCCGAGCTTGCGAATGTTTTCTCGGATACGGTCAAAAATGACCACGGTATCCGTGAGGGAGTAACCGGCCAGGGTTAGCAGGGCCGTTATCAAAAGCAGGGAGATCTCCCGATTGAGAAGATAGAAGATACCCAACACGGCCAGAACATCGTGGAAAGTAGCTATAGCCGCGGCTACTCCGAAGCTGAACTTAAAACGGAAAGCCAGATATAAGATGAAGCCCGCAAGAGAGATCAGAATAGCAATGATGGCCTTGCGCTTGAGTTCCCGGCTGATGGCAGAGCCGATTTCCTCTTTACCGATGAGCTTGAATCGGAGTTCCGGAAACTTTTCGGAGAGGACCTTTGTAATGAGCTTTTCCGTGGCCCCTACCGTTTCGGCTCTCTCACGTACGCGGACCAGCAGAAGATTCTCATTTTTGACGTCCTGGAGCTGAAGACCTTTAAGACCAGCTTCGGCCAGGGCCTTGCGGATGACATCCAGCTTAAAGGGCTTTTCGGCCTGGTAATAGGCCAACACTCCGCCTCCCAGATCTACCCCCAGATTGGCCGCTCCTCGTGAGATCTGAACGAAGGCTATAAGGCCCAGGGCCACCAGGATCCCGGAGAGGCCGAAACAGAAACGACGGACTTTCATGAAATTGATATTGGGTTTTCCGATGATCTGGAGAAAATTGATCTTCGGGGTGCGGCCTTTCACAATGAGGGCGTCGTAGACGATACGGGTGGCAAAGATGGCCGTAAAGAGGTTGATCACGATACCGGCCGAGAGAGTGACCGCGAATCCCTTGATAGGACCGGTTCCAAAGAGAAAGAGGGCCAGAGCTGTAATCAAGGTGGTTACGTGGGCGTCCACAATGGTCCAGAAGGCCCGGTCGTAGCCCGCGTTAATAGCCGCTCTCGGAGGCCGACCGAGGAGGAGCTCTTCACGCATTCGTTCGAAAATAAGAACGTTCGAGTCTACCCCCATGCCCATGGTCAGGATGATACCCGCTATCCCCGGGAGGGTGAGGGTGGCCCGGAAAAGGCTCAGAACCGCTAGGAGGAAGAGCACGTTCAGAATGAGGGCTACGTCGGCGATGAAGCCGGAGAAACGATAGTAGATGATCATGAAGACCAGGACCGCCACCCCTCCCAGGAGGCCCGAGATCAGGCCCCGGTGGATGGAATCCCGTCCAAGTGTGGGCCCTACCGTAATGTTCTGGATGACCTTGACCGGGGCTGGCAGGGCACCGGCTCGGAGTACGATGGCCAGATCCGAAGCTTCTTCATAGGTGAAACCGCCCGAGATCTGGGCTTGGCCTCCGGGGATGCGTTCCCGTATGACCGGGGCCGAGCGGACCACATTGTCCAGCACGATGGCCAGTCTCCGGCCCACATTCTCGGCGGTGACTCGCTCAAAGATCCGGGCTCCCCGGGAGGTGAGGGTTAGAGAAACGTAGGGCTCGTTGTAAGGTCCACCGATACGGACATGGGCCGTTTTGACCATATCTCCGGTGAGAAGGGCCCGCCGTTTAAGAATGATAAGCCGTTTGATGATGCGCCCGGTGTCCCGGTCGCGGGTTACCCAGAAGTAGACCTCGTCTCCCGGTGGGAGGTAAGGGCGCAGCACGCGATTCAGATCCTCTCGGGTGTAGTCGGGCTTGAGACGTCCATCTTTGAGAGCTTTATCAATAAGGCTGTAGTAAAAATCAATCTTGCGCATGGCCTCTTCATCCACCAGCTTGAACTCGAGCTGTGCGGTCTGGCCGATGAGTTTCAGAGCCCTTTCCGGATCCTTAACCCCCGGCAACTGCACCACTATCTTGTCCTTGCCCTGGCGGACAATGACCGGTTCAGTGACTCCGAACTGATCCACGCGGTTGCGAATGACCTCAAGGCTTTGTTCCACCGCGTGTTCCCGTATAAATTGGGCCCGGCCTTCTGCTAGCGTTACCTCTAGCTGGGGATATTCTCCGCTTTTTTCCTGGAGGATTTTGAGTTCGGGATACTCTTTTTCGATGAGGGCTTTGGCTCGGGCAAGATCGGTTTCACCTCTAAAACTCAGGAGGAAGCCCTCCGGTGTTTCCTTGATGGTTACCCGGATCCCCCGTTTCCCCAGAGCCTCTCTTAAATCCTGTACCGAGGCGTTGAGGGCGTTGCGAAGGGCTTTATCCACATCCACCTTGAGCACCACATGCATTCCTCCCTGAAGATCGAGCCCCAGTTTGAGTCTGGCCCCGTAAACATACCTCTTGAACCAGGAAGGCAGACCGGAATAGAAAGAAGGAAGAATCAAAACCAGGGAGATCAAAGTAAGGAGTAGAACTAGAAAGATCTTGACCTTAAGATAACGGGGCATGGAAAGCCTCCTCCCAAAAGGGTTTTCTCTCTCCTATCTCAAAACTAGCCCTTTGGCAAGTTTTAGCGACAAAGCCCTTCTCTAAGGTGAGCTATATCCTTCTGGAGAAGCTCAAAAAAAGAAAGCCCTTGATCTTCCCTGAAAAGAGGAAGCCCTGGGTTGAGGGTCAAGACTCGGACTCCTGCCTCCTGACGAAAGAGAGGGACATATTTTTGAAATTCCGGGTCAAGGAGAAATACCACAGGGAGCCTTTCCGTTTTAACCAGCTTCAAGACTTCTTCTAGTTTGCGAGGGGAGACTTCGCTTTCCGGATGGGGGCCAGCCAGGGCCACCTGGGAAAGTCCGGCCTCTTTTAGAAAAGCTCCTAGGGCCGCGTGCCCCAGGATAACCACCTTTCGGTAACGGCAATTGGAAAGCCCTTTGAGGGCCTCTTGGATGGTCTTTATTTCCGCAAGTATGGTGGCTGCCCTTTGAGCATAACTGGAGGCCCTGAAAGGCTCTAAATCGGCCAAAGCCCTGGAGAGTCTTTCTACAAACAGCCTTAGTTTATGGAGATCCAGCCAAAGATGGGGATCTTCGAGGACCTCTCTTTCCGAGAGGAAAAGGGTCTTTTGAACTAGGGGAGGATTTTTCTTGAGCCATGGTTCAGGGCCTACGGCCAAGATCAAATCGCTTTGAAAAAGTCGCTGAAAATCCCTGTAACCGGGCTCGAAGTGGTGGGGATCAATTCCTGCAGGGATGAGAAGATATACTTTTTCCTCTGGAGCTATCCTTTGAGCTATTTCATAGAGAGGGAAGGTGGTCGCGGTGATAGTAAGGGCCCGGGTTGAGGAAACTCCTACCAACCACCAAAGAGCCCAGAGAGCCAGTGTTTTAAAAGGGATTAATCTGTTCATGGTGTTGAAAAAACTTAAGCTTCGGGCCAGATTACCAAAATCTGGCCTGGAAGGATATTATTTGAAGAAAGATTATTCCAGACCTTGATTTTATGAATGGGGACACCGAACTTCCGGGATATATGCCAGAGAGTATCACCGCGGCGTACCCGATAATAGGTTGCTCTGGCGTTTTCGACTTTGATTTGAGCGACATAGAAGCTGGCCTGTTCGCGGTAAGGAATCACCAGAACCTGGCCCGCACGGATAAAATCCCCCCGAAGGCCATTTATCCGTCGCAGAACTTTAAGGGGAACTTTGTAGTAGGAGGCGATCTTAAGAAGGGTTTCCCCTCTTCTTACTCGATGTCGCAGAGCCCTTCGGTGATAGACGAACCGTACTTGTTTGAGATATTTCCGAACGGTCTCCGCGGTCCCAAAAGGAAC
>WFPH01000024.1 GCA_015487645.1 Thermosulfurimonas sp.
ATGCTGGGCCGAACGGGCTCCCTCAATGCGGCCGTGGCCGGGGCGGTGGCCCTCTACGAGGTGGTGAGACAGAGGCTCAAGGGTGTATAGGGTCTATCGGTGGGCGAGCGGGCTGGCTGAAAAGCTCCTCGCCAGAAGATACCCCGAAAGATTCTTCCCTTCCGGCGTAACTCCGGCCGATCTCTGGATGCACGCAGCCTCCGTGGGAGAATCCCGGGTAGCCGCGGCTATCCTGAAGGGGTTAATGGAAGCCCGCCCCGGGATAAAGATCTTTTTGACTCTTCAGACGGCCACCGGACTGAGGGAGGCCCGCAAGCTCCTTGAGGGGATCCCCGGAGTGACATCAGAGCTGGCCCCCTGGGACGGTCCCAGGGCCGTACGGGCCTTTTTCAAGACCCTGCGTCCCAGGGTTTTGGCCCTGGTGGAAACCGAGCTCTGGCCCAATCTTCTGGCCGAGGCCTTGGCGAGAGACGTCCCGGTCGTGATCGTGAACGGTCGTCTTTCGGACCGGGCCTTTTCCCGGTATCGTCTCTTGAAGGGGGTCTTCCGGCCGCTCCTTAAACAGGTGGCCTTCCTGGGAGCTATCTCCGAGAGGGATCGGGAACGCTTTGTTGAGCTGGGAGTCCCCCCGGAAAGGGCTACCGTGTTGGGGAATGCCAAACACGACTTGGCCTTCCAGAGGGCCGAGGTCTTGGACCCCGGGCCTCTGGAAGGCCGACTCGGACTTCAGCCCGGGGAGAGACTTCTGGTCTTTGGAAGCATGCGGGAAGGAGAAGAGACCCTAGTGGCCGAGCTGGTGGCCGGCCTTTCCGGAGAGCCCCGAACCCGTTTCGTGGTGGTGCCCCGTCACCCGGAGCGAGCGCCGGGGTTCTTCCGGACACTGGCGCCGCTGGGATGGCCGGTGGCCTTTTTCCGGGGAGCTCAAGGGCTAGCCGGGTTCCGGGTCGTGATCGTGGACGAAGTGGGACCGCTTTTCGGACTCTATGCCCTGGCTAGCATAGCCCTCATCGGGGGAAGTTTTCGAAACAAAGGCGGCCAAAACCCCATTGAACCCGCGGTCTTTGGTAAACCGATCCTATTTGGCCCTCATATGGAAAACTTCCGTCTGGAGGCCGAAACCTTGCTCGCCGGGGGCGGAGCTGTACAGGTCACTTCGAGCTCCGAGGCCCTGGAGATCCTTCGGACTTGGCTCAGAAACCCCAAAAGCGCACAACAGGTAGGAAAAAAGGCCCTTGAGGCCGCCCGTAGACTTCGGGGAGCCTCCCTGAGATACGCCGAAGCGCTGAGCCGTTTTTTCTAGTGAGCCTCTTCCAGCTTTACCACCGGACAGGTCATGGTGTGCTGAATGGAGGGGATGGCCTGTAATTTCTTGAGGACGACTTCTGAGAGGGTGTCGTGATTGTCGGTTTCCACTTCCGCAATGATGTCATAGGGGCCCATGATGACATCTAGTTTTTTGACCTCTGGCATCTCGAGCAGATTCTTGGCCACCTCGGCGGTTTTGCCTATCTGGGTATTGATGAGGATATAGGCTCTAAGGGGCATGGAGGCCTCCTTTGAAAAGGATTCCTGCAAATTTTACCAGAAAAAATTCAAAGCTAGAAGCAAAAGGGCCAGACTCAGGAGAGGAAGACCTCTCAGGACTTGAGCTGAAGTGAGAGGCTGGGGGAGAGTTACCCTGGGATTTGAAAAGCCCCGAGCGTACATGGCCAAAAGAACCCTTTCGGTTTCTTCGTAGGCCCTAAGGAAGAGGAGAGCGTAAAGGCGGGCCTTGAGTTCGTAAGTGCGGCGATCCGTTTTCTCTCGAAAGCCCCGGGCCTGCATGGCCAGGGACAGATTGCGGGCCCGGTCAAGGAGAGCGAAAAGGTAACGATAGGTGAAAAGGAAGAGGGCGAGAAGTTTTTCGGGGGCTCCCAGAGCCCTGGCCGCCTGGATGGTCCTGAAAAGGGGGGCGGTGGCCACCATGGAGATGAAGTAGAGGAAGGAAGCCAGGATCTTGAAAAAGACGGTGGCGGCCAGATTCGCTCCTTCCCGGGTAACCGGCCCTACCAGAGGGGCTCCGGGAGTAAAGATAGCCAGAAGGAAGGCCAGGATCAGGCCCAGGGCCGCCGGGGCCCGGAGATGCCAGAGGACGAAGTTTGTGGGAAGCCGGGAGAGAAGGGTCAGAAGGAAGGCCACCAGGAGGAAGAGTGCGGCCAGGGGCAACTTCCAGGTGAGGTTGGTGGCCAGCAGGAAGACCCCCAGGGCCGGGAGTTTCAGCCGGGGGTCCAGACGGTGGAGGGGACTATGGCCCCTTCCATAACGGTCAATTTCCGGGAGATGCAAGTTCTTTCAACCTCCTTCGAGTGTCCCAGGAGAGGATCAGGGCCGAGAGCCCAAAAATGAACCCCAACCCGGCTAGGATGCCGGTAAGTGGCAGTGGTTCCCGGTGGGAGACGGCCCTGGAAGAATTCTTGGGATGGCCCTTCGGGGATGAGGGTGGAGAAGGGCTCCGGGAGAGCTTTACCATGCGCTCCACCCGGTGGCCCAGCTTACCTTTCACCACCACCTTGGCCTCTGGACAGTTCGGCCGGGGGAGAAGGGCCACGCCCTCTTGATTGGTGGTGGCGGTGGCGACTTTCTGATCTCCGCAGTAAAGGACTACCTGGTCGTTCCGGGCTGGGGTGCCGTCCGGAAAAAAGGCTTCTATGTGCAGGGTATCTTTTTCCGGGAAGACGTCCAGGTCGAGCCGATGGGCCAGGGCCTGCGGGATCCAAAGAAAGCTCACCCCCAGAGCCAGGGCCAGGATTCCGGGCCTGACTTTCCTGAGGGCTACTACTATCAGGGCCGTAATGAAGCCTTCAAGGGCGGCCACTGGTAGATGGGCCAGAAGGGCCAGCCGGGCCACCTTAAGGAAGGCTTCCCCGGAGAAAGAAAGGGCCAGGGCTAAAAGTATCCCGGAAAGAAGAACTGCCGCGGCCGCCAGCAAGCCGGCTAGCGGGGGCTTAAGGGCCAGGGAACTTCGGCGGGAGAACCAGCCTACCAGGAAAGCCGGACCGCCCATAACCAGGGTGTTGACCCCGAGTGAAAAGAGCCCGCCGAACTGGAAGAGCAGGGCCTGGAGGGTTAGGGCTACAAAGAAGGCCAAAAAGGCCAGGGGGCCGAGGAGGATCCCGGTGAGACCGTTCAGGACGAGGTGGACGCTGGTGGGCCCGAGCGGCACATGGATGAGGGAGGCCAGAAAGACCGCGGCCGTAAGCAGGGCCAGCCGGGGGATCTCCTCCGGGGGGAGTTTCCTTAAGCTTGCGGCCAGTCCCGCGACCGTGACCGCCCAGCCACTGGCCGAGACCCAGACCGGTAGTACTCCATCAGCAATATGCATTTATTTTCCCTCCTTGAGAAGGTTGAAGCCCGTGGGAGAGACGCTTTGGGCTGGGAACACGTAAAGCCACATTCCCGAGCGGATTACCAGGGGAAAGGTCCGGTTAGCATAAGTAGTTTTTCCGGAAGGAAGGGCCACATTTACGGCCCACCAGCCAGCCTCCGGGAAACCGACAGCGAAAAGACCGTTTTCATCGGTGACGACCGTCTGGGTAATCACGGGGTCGTTTACTCGACCGTAGGCGTCCACCGGCAGTTTCTCCTCTGGCACGTAAAACCCGTTGAACTTCTCGATTTCAAGCTCTAAGCCGGCGGCGGGTTTGCCATTTAAAAGCACCCGGGCGCGAAAGACCTGGCCCACTCTTAAACCATAAGGTCGGGTCAAGGGAACAATTTCGAGCCCGAAACCACAGCGGTTTTGCCAGCCGCGCTCCACCTGCACGTGGAAGGGGACTTTCATATAATCCTGCCAAACTTCTCCCTCTTCTTCGTTGAGGTAAGGTTTGGCCTCGAGACAGAGGAGATGATCGCCCCTTTCGGTAGGCAGATAGTCTACTCGATAACCGAAACGCTTTTTGCCAGAGGCGTAGTCCTTGACCTCGAGGCGAGTGAATGAGACGGATTTCTTCTTCCCGGAAGGTGTAATAACATATCCCTTGGGAACCTTGAGATCGTACAGTATACCTTCAAAGGGATGCCCAAAAAGGACCCGGAAAGAGATTTCCTGGCCTCGCAGGCCATAGCCGTGGCCTTCCGGGGGGACGGCTATCAGAAAATGACCCCAGGCCAGGACCGGCACCGCAAGAACGCTCCAGAGGGTTAGAATAAACTTTTTCATCTGAAACCTCCTGCCGTGATTTGGTAGCACTAATTTAACAAAGGTAGCACCATAGGTCAAGAGGGAGCTTGGGGTATAATGAGAACCATGATCTGTGGCGTGGGCGTGGACCTGGTACAGGTGGCGCGCGTGGAAAGTCTTCTTGAACATTACGGGGAGAGGTTTCTGACCAGGGTCTTTGCCGAGGAAGAGGTGCGTTATGCCCGCAGTAAAGCCCGGATGGGCGAAGCCCTGGCCGCGGCCTTTGCGGTCAAGGAGGCCCTGGGGAAGGCCCTGGGGACCGGTCTTTCGGGTTTTTCTCCGCGGGAAGTGGTTCTCGTGCGGGAGGCCGCCTCGGGGAGACCCGAAATCCGGCTGGCCGGACGGGCAAAGACCCTGGTAGAGCGTCTGGCCGAACGGGTTCTGGTTTCCGTGACCCACGAGGCCGGTCTGGCTCTGGCCGTGGTAATCCTGGAGAGGGGAGGATAGCCATGCGTCTGGTTTATGCCAGGGAGATGCAGGCCCTGGATCGTTTTACTATTGAAGAGGTGGGGGTTCCCGCCGAGGTTCTGATGGAAAATGCCGGCCGGGGAGTCGCGGAGATTATTCTGGAGCGTTTCCCGGAGGAATCCCGCCGGGGAGTGCTCGTCCTCTGCGGCCCGGGTAACAACGGGGGCGATGGGCTGGTGGTGGCCCGGCACCTCTATCAGCGGGGGCTTCCGGTGAAAGTGGTTCTGCTGGCTCCGGAGGAGAAGTATCGGGGAGAAAGCGCGACCAACCTCCGCATCGTGAAATACGTCGGCCTTCCCCTGGAGAAGGCCCTTTCCGAAGAAGAGGTGGAGGCCCTGCGGCCGGCGCTGGCAGAATCTGGGCTGGTGGTGGACGCCCTTTTTGGTACGGGGCTTTCCCGGGAGCTTTCCGGGCGGTTTGCCCGGGCCGTAGAACTCCTGAACGAAAGCGGTCGGCCGGTGGTGGCGGTGGACATGCCCTCCGGGCTTTCGGCGGACACCGGTCGTCCACTCGGGGTGGCGGTGCGAGCCACCCTCACGGCCACCATGGGGCTTCCCAAGGTGGGGCAGGCGATCTATCCCGGCCGGGAATACGTTGGAGAACTCCGGGTGGTGGACATAGGGATGCCCGTGAGAGTGATTCGGGAAAAGGCCCCTCCGAGGGAATACCTTGATCGGGACTGGGCGACCCGAATCTTGAAGCCTCGCTCTCCGGATACCCACAAGGGCACTTACGGTCATGTGCTGATTCTGGCGGGCTCCCGGGGCAAGACCGGGGCCGCGGTCCTTTCGGCCCTGGGGGCCTTGCGAGCCGGAGCCGGTCTGGTGACCCTGGCCGGGGCCAGAAGCCTTCAGGGTCTTTTGGCCGGTTATCTACCGGAGATCCTGACCCTTGGCCTCGAGCCCGAGACTCCGGATCAGGAGCTCTCTCCGGCCTGTGTGGAAAGCCTCCTCGCCTTGAGCGCCCGGATGAAGTCCGCGGTGCTCGGGCCGGGCTTCGGTCTCTCCGAATCTGCTCAGGAACTGGCCCGGAGACTGGCTGGCGAGCTACCGGTGCCAACGGTCCTTGACGCCGATGCCCTGACCGCCCTTTCTGGGCGTCTCGAAGCCCTGAAGAACGCCAGGGCTCCGCGTATCCTCACCCCGCATCCCGGCGAGATGGCTCGCCTCCTGGGTCAACCCAAGGAGAAAATTCAGGCCGACCGTCTGGCGGCCGCGAGAGAAGCCGCCAGGCGAGCCGACCAAGTGGTGGTCCTCAAAGGGGCAGCCACGGTGGTGGTGGCCCCTGATGGGCGGGAAGCCGTGAACTCCTCCGGGAATCCCGGTATGGCGCAGGGCGGCATGGGCGATGTCCTTTCCGGAATGATCGGAGCCCTGCTGGCCCAGGGATACGAACCCTTTGAGGCTGCCTGCCTGGGAGTATTATTGCACGGGGCTTCCGCGGACGATCTGGCCCGACGGGCGGGGCCCTTCGGGTTCACGGCCTCGGAGGTGGCCGAGAATCTGCCACGCATCCTGAAGGAGCTGGCTTTCCATGCCGGCCGTCTATAGGACCCGCTCCCCGGAAGACACCAGGGCCCTGGCCGAAAGGCTGGCCCGGGATCTTCGTCCCGGAGATCTTCTTCTGCTCTATGGTGACCTGGGCTCCGGAAAGACTACTTTCGTGCAGGGCCTGGCCCGAGGGCTGGGGGTGCCGGAGGAGGTGTATGTGGTGAGTCCGTCTTTTTCTCTGGTGAACGAGTACCCCGGCCGTGTGCCCCTCTTTCATGTGGATCTCTACCGCCTTTCTCCGGAGGAGGTGGAGGATCTGGGGTTACAGGAGATGCTTTCCAGCTGTCTCTTATACACATCTCCG
>WFPH01000025.1 GCA_015487645.1 Thermosulfurimonas sp.
ACTGGAAGTGGCGGGAACGGGAGGAGGAGTTCGACCGTCTTCTTCAGGAAAAATACGGTTTTCGCGGCCTGATACGAGATATAAGCTCGGAGTACCTTGAGATGCTCAAGGACCCGCCTCACGGCTACGGTTCCGCGGCCAATCCCTGTATCGATTGCAAGATCCTCATGCTGCGGAAGGCCAGAGAGATGATGCCCGAGGTGGGGGCGGACTTTCTGGCCACCGGGGAAGTAGTGGGCCAGCGTCCTATGAGCCAGCGTCGAAACATCATGCGCCACATCGAAAAGGAAGCCGGGGTTTCGGGGATTCTCCTCCGGCCTCTCTGTGCCCGGAGGCTCCCACCCACCGAGCCTGAAAAACGCGGCCTGGTCGATCGGGAAAGGCTTCACGATTTCTGCGGACGCGGTCGGAAACCCCAGATGCGACTGGCGGAGCGGTTCGGGATCAAGGAATATCCCACCCCAGCCGGAGGCTGTATCCTCACCGATCCCACCATCGGGGAGAGGATCCTGCAACTCCTTGAGTTGCGCAGTGGGCTTTCCGTGAGGGAAGCCGAGCTGGCCCTCCTGGGCCGACATTTTATGGCGGAGGGGTTCTGGCTCGTCGTGGGGCGTAAGGAGGCCGAAAATCGCCGGCTTCGGGAGCTGGCTCGTCCCGGGGATCGGCTCTTCAAGGTGCGTGGAGTGCCCGGCCCCACCGGTCTCCTGGTAGAAGGCCGGGGAGACCTGGAGAAGGTGAAAGAGATCCTCAAGCGCTATACCCCCAAGGCCCAGAGGCTTGAAAACGTGGAGCTGGAGGAGCTTTCCCCGTGAAAGGACCGGTGGTCCTCCTTACAGACTTCGGTACCCGGGACCATTATGTGGGGGTGATGAAAGGGGTAATTCTCAGCCGTGTGCCGGAGGCCACCCTGGTGGACCTCACCCACGAGATCCCGCCGCAGGATGTCAGGGCCGCGGCCTACGAACTTCGGGTCTCTTATCGTTATTTTCCGAAGGGTTCGGTTTTTCTGTGCGTGGTTGATCCTGGAGTGGGCACCGAACGCCGGGCCCTGGTGATCCGGGCCGCCGGGCGATTTTTCGTGGGGCCGGACAACGGCCTTTTCACCCTGGTCCTTAAGGAGGAATCCGAGGCCGAGATCCGGGCCGTGGAGGTGGAGCGTTTCAAACGACCCGGGGCCAGCACCACTTTCCACGGGCGAGACCTTTTTGCTCCGGTGGCCGCCGAGATCCTGCGGGGCCGGTCGCTTTCCGCATTCGGGCCCCGGATCGAGGATCCGGTGAGGATCTCTTTCCCTGAGCCAGAACCCGTCCCCGGAGGGTTACGGGTGCCCGTTCTCCGGGTGGATCGCTTCGGAAATCTCATCTTGAATCTCTCCTCCCTGGAACTTTCCTCCGCGCGATTTCGAGTGGTGGTGGAGGGGCGCCGGGTTCCCCTGGTCAAAACCTACGCCGAGGTCTCCGAAGGGGAGCCGCTGGCCCTTTTCGGAAGCGACGGTTTCCTTGAGATCGCGGTCAATCAGGGTTCAGCCGCCGAAGTTTTCGGACCTGATCCGGAGATCCTGATCCTATGGGAGAAAAATGGCATCTGATCCCATTTTCAGCCGGGACGCGATCTTCGCGGGCAGACTGGTGGTCTATCAGCCCAGAGAAGGCTATCGGTTCTCTGTAGAGGCCCTGCTTCTTGCGGGTTTTGTACGTCTCAGGGGGCAGGAGCGGGTGGTTGAGCTCGGGGCCGGCTGCGGGGTGATTGCGGCCACCCTGGCCCTGCGCTACCCCGAGATACGGCTCTGGGCCCTGGAAATCCAGGACGTTCTGCTTGAGGCTTTGCGTTTGACCGTGCTTGAAAACGGTTTCACTCTCCGGATCCTTCCGCTCAAGGGGGATGTGAAGGCCCCGCCGCTCAAAGACGGGAGCTTCTCCGTGGTAGTGGCCAATCCCCCCTTTAAGCCGGCCTCCTCCGGGAGACTTCCTCCGGAGGATTCCCACCGTCTGGCCCGCACCGAGACCCTGGCCACCCTTTCAGATTTTCTGAGGGCCGCCCGGAGGGTGCTCAAGACCGGGGGACGGATCTTTCTGGTACATACCGCCCTGCGCACTGCGGAAGTCCTCTCCGAGATGCGTGGCCTGGGCCTTGAGCCCAAAAGGTTGCGTTTTGTTTATTCCTATCCCGGAGACGAGGCCCGGTTCATGCTGGTGGAAGGGGTCAAGGGGGCCGGCCCGGAGGTCCGGGTGGAGCCGCCGCTTTACCTTTACCGGGAAAGGAAGGGCCCTTACACAGAAGAGGTGGCTAGTTTTTTGGCCCGGCCTGAAGAAGGACTCGCCGCCAGGCCTTAAAGGCCTCTCTCAGCTCCGGGTCTTCCAGGTGGCGGACGGCTTCCTCTAACTGTGCTTCCTCCTCAGGGGTAAGGGGGCGGGGCTTTCGCAGGCGGGGCTTTCTTTTCGGAGGCGGCTCAACCACGAAGCGGAGCTCGCGGAAGATCTTCTCTCCGGCCCGTTCGTTCAGTTTCGAGAGGATCCGCGGGGCCTCGAACCGCAGGGCCGAAGCCCATAGCGGATCGCTCACCGCAAGCCGGAGCCTTCCGTGGGAGAACCCTACCGGCCAGGCCCGGGAGGCCACTTCTTCTCCCACGATCTCTTCCCAGTCCGAAAGCACCCGCCAGGCCGCCAGCCGCTCCCGGTAGCCCGGGACTTTAA
>WFPH01000026.1 GCA_015487645.1 Thermosulfurimonas sp.
CTCCAGGCCCGTAGATCTCCAAGTTCAATTTGCAAACCGGGCAACAAACCCCCAAAAATTCCGCCCCTCATCGCTTGCCCCCGTAAACCAGTCGCCCACAGAGATCTTTGATAACCGGGGAATCCGTCCTGGGAAGATGCCCTCCGCAGCAATGATGCTTAAGGGGGTGGGCTATGACCTCAAACCCTGAAAGATCCAGCAATTTTTCCATAAGACCGGGCTCAAGCCCAAAAGGTCGGGACAAAAAACAACCGTAAAAAGGGGCGATTCGGCTCCGGGGGGCTTTCCCTTTGACCTCGGAGACCAGACGCGAAAGGGTTCCCTTCTCGCACAGAAATTCCAGAAGGTGAACCACCCTGACTTTACCCGGAGAATATTGCAACCCCTCTTCTTTGAGAAGGGCGTTGGTCTGCCTCAAGGCTTCTCCGTTCTCTTGAAGTTCTTTTTCCGCCCGCTTGAGATTGTGATAACAGAGACTACAGGTGGTAATGAGCTTCCCCTCTTTCACCAGAGCCAGGTTTCTGGCCGCCAGCAACCAACCCACTAGGGGCCGATAGCCCGCAATCTCCCTGGCTCCGCAACAATTCCAATCCTCAAGAGGGGTAACTTCCAGATCAAGAGCCGAAAACAGGGCTTCCACGGCCTGGTGCAGATCCCGGGCCAGATGTTGCGAAGCACAACCAGGATAATAAAAAAGGTTCACCGGGATGGTCCTCCCGCCAGGCTTAGCATCTTACGGAAGATCCGAATATTCTTAAGGGCTTGCGGAGGAGAAACTTGCCTCCAGCCCCGGCCCTCCGGAACCTTCAGCGAAAACTTTCTTTCCGCTCCCTCCTTCAGCAATCTTATCTGATAAGCATGGACCGCTCCGAAATCGAAACTCCGGCCCCTTTCCACCAAGAGGTCCCAGAAAAGGCGACTCCACTCCTGAGCCGGAGAAATCCGCGGCCCCAGGCCCTCGTGGCTCTTTCGCCTCAAGAAGTTCAAAAAAGAAACCAGGGGGACCTCCTCTGGACACCGCTCTTCACAAAGATAACATCCGATACAGATCCAGGGGGTGTTAGTTTCAGTAGCCCTTTCAGGCCCCATCAGGTACATTTGCACCAGCCTCCATGGAGGGCTCTCCATCTCTTCATAGACCGGACATACCCCTCCACAGATACCACAGAGCGTACATCGTCTGAGGGCCTCCATATCCGAAAAAATTTCTTCCTCGGGAGGGCCACTCTCTTCTTCTCTTTCTTTTCCCAGGACCTCCCGAATCTCCTTAAGTCGCAAGCCCTTCTGCTTAAGCTCCAGGATCTTGAATAGCCTTTCCAGAGTTGAAGGAGGATAGAAAAACTTAACCCCGCCCGAGGGTTGCCCCCGCCTCCGACCTTTGGGAATAAGCCCCAGCTGAACGTAGTAAAGAAAAGTTCGTCGCGAAAAGCGATAGCCCTTCTTAGAGAGTTCCAATAGAATATCTTCGATAGAAAGCCATCCTTCCATCAAAAATGTTTTTAACAGAGAAAATTCCATCTTGAAAGAGGTGCTGGTCTATATGAGCAATGTGATTTAGATTTTAGATGGCCTAAGAATTTCTAAAGTAGACTGGGGAGGCTTGAACTATGGGAGAAATCAAAAGCGCCCTTGAGATCGCGCTTGAGAAGGCCGAAAAGATCGGCAAGGCCTCGAAGGAAGAATTGCGGGCTCAGGAATGGAAAGAGAAAGGACAGAGGCTGGCGGCCCGTTTTTTGAGTGAAGAGGGAGATCTCGATCTGGCTGAAGAGATAGCCCGGCTTTCGCCGGAGGAAAAAGTACCCGTACTCCGGGGCCTGGTAGAGGTCTTCCTCCGAAACATTGTCCTTCCAAGGGATGAATATGCCCTGAAAGAGATTCGCAAAGCCCTTTCCGGGCTGGAGACGGTCTTTTCGGCCTTTCCGGAAGTCAAAAATCTCACTCAGGAGATCGACCGCCTCCTTAGCCAGTATCTTAATCACCGGGAGGCCCTTTACCAGCAACTCAAGCAGCAGTTTGAAGCTCAGGTATCCGGAGTGGAGGAGGCCCTGAGCAACCAGATGGGGGTAAAGGTCAAAGTAGACGTGGAAATGCAGCCCCAATTCCAGGAAGAATGGCGCAAGGTGCGGGATCAACTCGATCCCCAGTATCAGAGACAGCTTGATTACCTCAAAGGGATCTTTGAAAAAGCCCTCGGGGCATGACCAGAGAAAGATTGCGCGAGATCCTCAAGGCTCTGGCCGAGGGGCGTCTTACGGTCTCTGAGGCGGAAAGGTTTCTCGAGGGCCTGCCCTTTGAGGACCTAGGGAACGTCAAATTAGACCACCATCGAGCCCTAAGGAAACACTTTCCGGAGGTAATCTACGGGCCCGGAAAGACGGAAGAGGAACTGCTGAGCATTGTGGAAAGCTTCCTGGAAAAGGATCTTCCTCTCCTCATTACCCGGGTTTCTCCGGAAAGGGCCCGGAAGATCCGCCAAAAATTCCCGCAGCTGGAATACCACGTACGGGCCCGCATCCTGGGGCGTTCTCCCTCCAGGCCGCGGGTGGGCAAGATCGCAGTCCTTTCGGCCGGCACGGCCGATCTTCCGGTGGCCGAGGAAGCCCGCGTGGCCGCGGAATACTTTGGTAATCGGGTAGAGACTATCTATGATGTGGGGGTGGCCGGGGTCCACCGGCTTTTGAGCGTACTCGAGCGCCTTGAATCTGCCCGGGCCCTCATCGTGGTGGCCGGGATGGAAGGGGCGCTTCCGAGCGTGGTGGCCGGGATGGTAGACCGGCCGGTAATTGCGGTGCCCACCAGCGTGGGCTATGGGGCCAATTTCGGAGGCCTTGCTCCCCTCCTCACCATGCTCAATAGCTGCGCCTTGGGGGTAGCGGTGGTAAATATTGACAACGGGGTTGGAGCAGCCTATTTTGCAAGTATAATTAATCAAATGTCTCAAAAAAAAGAACAAACGGAGCAAACTCATGGCCAAACGGGGACGCAAGCGCAAGGATAGCCCTGAAGGCATGTTGCTCGAGATGCTCGAGGTGGTGGACCATGAGGGGAACACCATGGGACTTCTCCCTCGGGGCCAGATCCACGAACAGAAGCTCTTTCACAAGGCCGTACACGTCATGATCTTCAATCCGGAAGGTCAGCTATACCTTCAGAAACGTTCCCGTCTCAAAGATGAGAATCCCGGAAAGTGGGATTCCTCGGCCTCCGGACACGTCTCTCCCGGAGAACCCTACCCCGTAGCCGCCCGGCGTGAACTCAAAGAAGAGCTCGGGTTGCTCTGCGGACTCAAAGAGATTGGTCGGCTTCCGGCTTCACCGGAAACCGGATACGAATTTGTAGTCCTTTTCAAGGGAACTACCAGAAAGACCCCCCGTCCCAATCCCCTGGAGATCGAAGAGGGCCGCTTCGTCACTCCCGAGGAACTGGAGCACTGGCTCACTGAAAAACCCGAGGACTTCACTCCCACCTTCCGCCTTTTGTGGGACCAGTATCGCCGTAAGCTTCTTTCAAAGTAGACCGTATTTTTCCAGTTTATAGCGTAGGACCCTTTCCGAAATTCCGAGAAGCTCGGCGGCCCGGGTCTTCACCCCTCCGCTTATCCGTAGGGCTTCGGACAGGCGCTTCCTTTCAAGAAGCTCTACGGCCTCTGGTAAAGGTCGCTTGAAGAGTTGATCCAAGAGATCTCCTCTTTCCTGCGGAAAGAAGGCTAGGTCCTTTTCGGTTATCAGTGGCCCTTCAGCCAAAATAACGGCCCTTTCCACCGCATTTTGAAGTTCCCGCACATTTCCCGGAAAATCGTAGGTCAGTAAAAGCTCAAGAGCCCCCCTGGAAAAATCCTTCAGGGGTTTGCCATACTTGCGGGTGTATTTCTTCAGAAAAAAACGGGCCAGAGGAAGAATGTCTTCCCTTCTTTCCCGAAGGGGTGGAATGTGAACGGTAATCACAGCCAGACGCCAGAAAAGATCCTCCCGGAAAGAACCCTCTCTGACCATGGCTGAAAGATCCCGGTTGGTGGCGGCAATCACCCGGGCTTCGGTGCGCAGTTCCTGTCGACCGCCCACTCGTCGGAAGGTCCCGTCCTGAAGAACCCGAAGGAGCTTGGCCTGGAGGGAAAGAGGTAGTTCCCCGATCTCATCAAGGAATATGGTCCCCTGGCCGGCCTCCTCAAAAAGGCCCGGTTTGGTTCGATCCGCCCCGGTAAAGGCCCCCTTCTCGTGCCCGAAAAGCTCGGATTCAAGCAACCCTTCCGGAATAGCGGCACAGTTGATCTTGAGGAAAGGCTTCTCCCTGCGGGGACTCAGGCGGTGAATCAGCCCGGCCAGGACCTCCTTGCCGGTACCGGACTCCCCGGTTAAAAGCACGGTGGCCTCCGTAGGAGCCACCCGGACACAGAGCCTCAGGATCTCTTTCATGGCCGGACTTTCGGCTACGATTTCCTCGGCCTCGGGCAGGGCCAACTCTGCTAGCTTTTTCCGGAGTGAGGCCACTTCCCGCCGGAGGCTGAGCTCCGAGAGAGCCCGCTCAAGAATCAAGACCAGTTCCTCAAGGTTCACGGGTTTGGTGAGATAGTGATAGGCTCCCAGCTTCATGGCCTCCACGGCCCGCTCCACCGTGGCAAAAGCCGTGAGCATCACGATGGCCGTAAGGGGGCTCTTCTCCCGGATCTTGGGGATGAGTTTGAGGCCGTCTTCGTCCGGGAGCCGCCAGTCAAGGAGCACGATCTCGGGAAGACTCCTTCCCAGGATCCCGAGCCCTTCGGCCCCACTTCCAGCCTCCAGCACCCGAAAGCCCCGTTTTTTGAGATACGCGCCGAGGATCTTCCTCTGGGCCTCCTCGTCCTCAATTATGAGGACCGCGGGAGTTTGATCTCGAAGCATACCTCATCCCCACCACTTTTAAGGATAACCTGGCCCCCGTGAGCCTCGGCCACCTGTTTTACAATATAAAGTCCCAGTCCGAAACCATCTTCTTTGGTGGTGAAAAAGGGCTCAAAGACCCGGGTTCGCAGCTCCTCCGGAATGGTGGTCCCGGAGTTGCAGACCTCAAAACAGACCTCTTTTCCTCTTGGGAAGACCGAAAGTCGAATCTCATGGCCCTCCGGGGCTTCGAGGGCGTTGGAGAGCAGATTCGCCAGGGCTCGATAGAGCCACCGACGGTCAGCCAGGAGACTTCCGGTCCCCTTTACCGAAACCTCAAACCGCAACCCTTTGGCCTCGGCCTTTGGACGGAAACGGGCCTCAAGTTCGCTCACCAGATCCGAGATCTCCAGAGGTTCGAGGCGAATCTCAAAGCCTCGCGAAAGGTGGAGAAGCTCTCCCGTAAGCTCGCTAAGCCTCTGGATTTCCTTCTCCAGAATCGGCCGATACTCCTGAGCGGCTTCCGGATCTTCAAAAAGATACTGAAGCCCCATGGAAAGGGTATGCAGTGGGTTACGGATCTCGTGGGCAATCATAGCCGAAAGCCGTCCCATGGCGGCCAGTTTTTCCGAAGAAAGGAGCCTTCGGGAAAGAGCCTCACGTTCCCGCTCAAGCCTTCGGGCATAAAGATAGCTCAGGGAAAGAAGGATAAGACCTCCTAAAAAGACCAGCCCTCCGTAAATCAAGGCCTCGGAAAAAAGCATATTTTTAAAGGAAGCATCAAAGCCCACGATAAGGCCGAAGGTGCGCCCCGGGGAAAGCTCGCTTTTCCGGCAGAGAAAAAAGATAGAGCCTCTCTCATAACCCCGCACACAGCGAGAAAAATCCGGAAGGGGAAGCCCGTCCTCGGGGAAGGTATCAAGCAGTACCCGGCCCCCCTCTGTAACCCGCACTCCGTAAAGTCCGGGGTCGCTCTGAAGCTCATCGGAAAGCCAGGCGAGATCCCGGAGGAAAGGGGGAGGCTTATCCAGCACGCGCAGAAGTTCAAGGTATCCGGAAAGGCGTCCCTCAATGAGGCCCAGAGCCCTTTCGGCCTCAAAGCGTTGGTGAAGGGAAAGGGTGCGGTAAAGAATGAAAAGCTCAAGAAAGAAGGTGGCCCCGAAAAGGAGGACCCCGAAAAGATAAAAAAGCCGAAACCTCGGACCTACCACCATCTTCGGAACTTATAGCCTCTCTTCATCCAGGGTCTATTCCAGAGGGGGCGTCCTCTTTCATCTCGCAATCGCAGCTCCTTTCCCCTGAAACGGATCACCTCCGGAAGGAAGATCTCCCCGCAGAGCCAGCCCTGAAGGAACACCCGCTCCCCGGGACGCAGCGCAAGCTTCCTCTTTCCCCAGAAGCGGTAAGGTCCGAGGCGCACATAGAGGGTCTCCCCGCGCCGGGTCTCCACCACAAGAAGCGGTGGCCGCCACTCAAGGACCTTCCCCTCTACGGAAAGCCTTTTCCGCCCGCAACACCCCTCCCAGGAAAGTCCCGGAACGGAAAGGAACATCCAGAAGATAAAGAAAATCACTAACTTCTTTCGCATCATCTTTATTTTATGCACGATCCGTGCCCGGTACGAAAGTCCTAAAATCAGGCCCCCGAGGGATTCCTTTCGACAAAATCGTCGAAGTCTACGAAAAAATTGTCGGAAGGACGGGCCGGAGGAAAAGATCGAGAAAGTCAGGGAATCTTTGTCTTTCAAAGGGTAAAGGCTTCTGGCACGATCCTTGTAATGAAGGGGGCAAAGAGCGAAAGGAGGTGAGAGGATGCGAAAGGGAAGACTGGGAATGCTTCTCATGCTGGGGTTTTTCCTTGTGGCCTGCACCACCACTCAAGGGAGTGCCCCCTATCAGGGGGCCGGGCTTGGGGCGGCGGTGGGGGCCGTCTCCGGAGCCCTCCTTGACCATCACAATCCCTGGCGGGGAGCGGTCATCGGAGGGGCCATAGGGGCCACCCTGGGAGGAGGGTTGACCGCCATAAGCTCCCGGGCCAGCGTCGAAGCCGCCACCACTGGTCAGCAGGTGGTTTACCGGGAGGGTTCCACGGTGGTGGAAGCCACCCCGCTGGAATACAACCAGAAGACCTACTGCCACAAGGTACATAAGCGAATCTGGCGAAACGGTCGCCTGGTCTCCGATCGCATTGAAGAGGTCTGCGAGGGGACCAAGACCGGAAATTACTACTAAGGAGGTGAAGGGATGCAGGGCATTAAAAAATGGGCCGTTTTTGGAACCTTGGGATTACTTCTTTTCCCTGGTCTAGGCACTGCTGACGCGAGACCTAAAAGAGTCCCTCCTGAGATACGACAGGATCTGCGAGAGGTGCGCTGGGATCGACGCGAACTTAGATGGGATCGGCAGAAATTACGTTGGGATCTGCGTGAGCTGAGACGAGACCTGCAGGATCCGCATCGGCGCTCCGGAGAAATAAGACACGACTGGCGCGAGACCCAAGAAGATTGGCGCGACTTTCTACGAGATCGACGGGAACTGAAACGTGATCGGTGGAGGGCAAGAGAACACCTTAGGAAATGGTGCCAGAAGCGTATAAAGAAATAAAAAATAACAAAAAGGAGGTAAAATCATGAAAAGAAAACTTTTGCTGGCCAGTCTTTTAGGGGTATTTCTTTTCGGAGGAATGGGTTTTTCGGCCTCGCAGTCCGGGGGCAAAGTTTCAGGCAATCAGACGGTAGAAAATCAGGCTGAGCCCCGATGGGGTGGACCTCCTTGGGGTGGAGTCTGGCGGTACTGTCGGTGGGTAAATCCGGAAAGCCCCTCCTGCCGGGAGTTCATGAAGGCTCATAGAGAAAACTGGCAAAGAATGAGGGAACTCCGGGCGAAGATCCGGGAGGAGATGAGGGAATACTGTCAGAAAAATCATCGCGACAGATTTTGTCAGCATATGGGGCCCCAGGGACCCTGCCCGGGGTGTGACTGGCATCGAGCAAACTAACGCCTCCCCCCTTCAAGGGCCCGGAAGAGGGCCCGGAGTTTCTCCGGGTCCTTCCTCCCGGGCTCCTTTTCCACCCCGGAATTCACGTCCACCGCATAAGGTCTCACTTTGAGGATAGCTTCTCGAATATTGTCCGGACTTAGACCCCCGGCCAGGATGATCGGAACTCCAAAAGCCCGCGCCGCGACAGCCAGATCCCAGTTAAGGGTTCGACCTGTCCCTCCGTAAAGCCCTTCCACATAAGGCTCCAGCAGGATCCCCCTTACCACACCCCGGTAGGCTTCGATTCTCGGAAGATCTTTCCGGTCTTTCACCCTTAGAGCCTTGATCACCCTCGGAAAAAATCGCGCACACATCTCCGGGGATTCCTCACCATGGAACTGCACCAGATCCAGCCCTACATAGGAAACGATTTCGGCTACCTTTTCCGGAGACTCGTTCACGAAAACCCCTACCGTGGTCACAAAAGGCGGAAGAACGGAAATGATCTTACGGACCTCTTCCGGCTCTACGTATCGCGGACTGCGAGGGTAAAAGATGAAGCCCAGCGCCGCGGCCCCGAGGGAGACCGCCAGTTGAGCTTCCTCGGCCCGGGCAAGACCACAAACCTTGACCCTTACACTCAGGTTCCCTTCCATGTTATCTTTATACCATGAAGGATTGGAGGGAATATCTCTTCGGGGGCGTACTTCTTTTTTTCTTAAGCATTCGCTATTATCCCGGCCATTTTCACCGCACCCTTCTGGAAACTTCCAAATTTCTGGGGGCGGTTATCCTTTACGGTCTGGGATTCGCTTTCCTTTTCAAGTGGGTCCTACGCCAGTTTCTAAAGAAGGAACTTCTCTGGGAAAAATTCTTTAAAATTGCTCTTTGGGCCGCCGTCATCATGGCCTTAGGGGAGTCTCTACGTCATTACCTCAGGCCTTACTGAACCTCGGTCGGCTCCAGGATCACCAGTACATAAGCTTGATCGTTAAGGTATTTTCTGGCCACCTTCTGGACCTCTTCCCGGGAAACACTCCTGATTCCTTCCAGGTAACGGTAAAAATAATTAAAGCCCAAACCCAGGGCCTCGTTCAGAGCTCGATCCATGGCCTGAGAAAGATTCGTCTGAAGCTCGGTCTCATAATTGCCGATGAGCCAATTCTTGGCCCGGGAAAGTTCCTCTTCCGTGATACCCCTCTCTTTCACCCGGGCGATTTCATTCCAGAGACCGAAAAGAGCTTCATCTTTTTTGTCCGGAGCACAGGCGATGTAAAGGGCCATAGATCCGGTATTAACACCCAGAGTGAGAAAAGAGGTCACCGTATAGGCCAAAGCCTTCTCATCCCGCAAAGTCCGGAAGAGGCGGCCGCCCTGGCCAGCCAGCACTGCGTTCAGGACCTCCAGGGCATATCGATCCTCGTCCTTCAATCCTACTGCCCTAAAGCCTAAAAGGATGTGCGTTTGCTCCGCATTTTTGGAAACGGTGGTTATCCGGGGGCCATCAAGAGACGGGGGCTTCTGATCTTGAGGCAGAGGTTCCGGAGGAGCCTGCCAGTCGGAGAGGACCCTTTCCAGCTCCTTCAAAACCTTTTCTGGTTCCACATCTCCCACGATGGCCAGCACACCGGTATCAGGCCGCACATACCTGGCATACGCCCGGCGAAGGACTTCTCCGGAAAGCTTTTCAAAGAAATCCCGCGACCCGAGAACGTTCAGACCATAAGGATGGGGGGAAAACATGACCCGATAAAATTCTTTCAAAGCTACCTGTACCGGTTGATCCTCCTGCCGCAGGAGGGCCGAAATCAGCTCCGGTCGAGCCTTCTCCACCTCGGTCTCGGAAAAACTGGGCTCCCTCAGAACCTCGAGGAATAAGGACAGCCCCTTCTCAAAGCCATCGGCCAGGAAAGTAGCCTCCAGACCGAAAGTATTCCTTCCCGAAAAACCTTTAATTTTCCCCCCCAGGGATTCCACTAGAGCCGCCAGTTCTTCTGCAGAGTGTTTGCGGGTAGCTCGCGGCCAAACAGTAACCAGGGCCCGGAAGAGCCCATTGGTTTCCGGAGTCTCAAACCGCAAACCTCCCGGGAAAACCAGAGCCAGCCCCACCGAAGGGACATCCCTTAAAGGCTGGATGATAACC
>WFPH01000027.1 GCA_015487645.1 Thermosulfurimonas sp.
CCCCAGAGGGGGAGGAAACTACCCCCCTCCGCGCCTCCCCCTTCGGGGGAGGAAAAGTTTTGCAAAGCTCTCTTGAAAATATTAGCCAGTCATGTCATAAAAGTAAAGCCATGAGACCGAAGGCGCTGGTGCTTTCGGGATACGGGATTAACTGTGAGCGGGAGACGGCGCACGTTCTCCGTCTGGCCGGGTCGGAGCCCGAAGTAGTGCATCTCTCGGAACTCCTTTATGGAGAAAAGCATCTTCGGGACTATCATCTCCTCTGCTTCCCGGGAGGATTCCTGGACGGGGACCATTTAGGGGCGGCCCAGGCCGCAGCCCATCGTCTGCGGCACGCCCGCATAAGAACCTCGGGTGAGCGTCTTATGGATCACCTGCTCGAATTCATCGAGGCCGGCAAACTCATCATCGGGATTTGCAACGGTTTCCAACTCCTGGTGAAGTTGGGCTTGCTACCGGGGCTAGAGGGACGCTATGGGGAGCGCATGGTAAGCCTCACTTACAATGACTCCGGGCGCTTCGAGGATCGCTGGGTGAACCTCAAGGTCAACCAGGATTCCCCTTGCGTTTTTACCCGGGGTTTCAAACACCTCTATTTTCCGGTGCGTCACGGAGAGGGCAAGTTTGTTGTCCGTGCCCAGGAGGTCCTTGAGGGGCTAATTTCCGGGGGGCAGATTGTTCTGCAATACGCCCATCCGGAAACCGGAGAGCCTACCGAGGAGTATCCCTACAATCCAAACGGTTCGGTGATGGCCATCGCTGGGATCTGTGATCCTACCGGGCGGATCTTTGGCCTCATGCCCCATCCCGAGGCCTTCAACCATTTCACCAATCATCCCCGGTGGACCAGAGAAGAAGTCCCACAAGACTCTCCCGGCCTTAAAATTTTTAAGAATGCGGTAGACTACCTCCGGGAAAACCTTCTTTCATGAAGGGAGATTCTCCGGTTAAGTCTCTGGCTCTTGTTCTCTTGGATCTGCGTCGTTATCTCTTGAGGATACTTTTCCTTCTTGTAGGCGGTAGTCTCCTCTTTCTGATGGCGGCTCCCAGAGTCCTTCTCTGGCTTCAGGCCCACTTCGGACAAAAGCTGGCCTTCTTCGGAGTGGCTGAACCCTGGTTGGCCCTCCTTAAGGTGGCCTTCCTTCTGGCCTTTGTGGTGCTCTTTCCTTATTTACTGTGGCTTGTTTGGAAAGCGGCGGCTCTGGTCTTCGGTCTCGGTCGACTTTCAGGGGTGTTAACGGTGCTGGCCGGGATGATACTCTTTTACGGGGGTCTGGCCTTCTGCTTCTTTGTTACTCTGCCCTACGGGATGAAATTCCTCCTTTCTTTTCAGAAAGAGGACATCGTGCCCACCATTTCCGTGGGGCACTTTGTGAATTTCGTGGCCCTCTTCCTGCTGGCCTTTGGTTTGATTTTCGAATTACCCCTTTTCATGATCCTTCTGGCCTGGATAGGAGTCCTTGATCCTTACCGGGCCGCCCGCTACCGGCGGCACGCCATCCTGGTGATTACCATCCTGGCGGCCGTGCTCACCCCGACCCCGGATGTCTTCAACCTCAGTCTTATGGCCGTCCCACTCTACCTCCTTTTTGAACTCGGGCTCCTTGGGGCCAGGCTAGCAGTAAGAAAGCGAGCTTAAAATTTCTTGGGAGAGATCCCCGAGAGAGCTTCTGCCAGGGCCGCGGCCTTTTCCGGTGGCATGGCAGCCAGAATGCGGGCCACCTGATCGCTTTTCATGGCCGAAAGAATCTTGACCGCCATCTCCGGATCCATGTTTACCAGAAGTCCGGCCGCCTTCGAAGGCCGCATTTCGGAATAGGCCTTGACCAAGAGCTTGAATCTCTCGGATTCGATCACCTGGATCTTTTTCAACTTTTCGTCCAGGGAATTTTCTAGCTCAAGCAGGGCGGTTAGGCGTCTTTCCACCTGCTGTTCAAGGAGCTTGAGCCTTTTTTCCCGAATGGTGATCTCCTTGGCTCTTTCCTCGAGCTTGCGACGCTCGATGCGCAGGGCCTCAAACAGTTCGGAAGGACACCGGCTCTGGCTGGTTTTCTTTTCCTGAGCCCGGACCTCCGGCAGTTTTATTCCGTAGTTCCAAAAGGCCGCCACGGCAAGAAAAATCTTGATCAAGGCTAAATTCACCAGGAGAAAAAAGACCCTCGAAAGTTTCACCGGCGAGACCTCCGCATAAGGGTGAGATCATCCAGTTCGCGGTAAAAGGTCTTTTCTTCTTCACGCCGATATCTCCGCCAGAGCCTCTCCTTGAATCTTTCCGCTACTCGTTTCTCTAAGTGGGCTTTTTCCAGCTCCTTTTTGAGACTTTCTACCTCCGACAGCCGAGCCTTGAGCCTTTCCTCCAAGCGCGCGGTCTCGTGAAAGGCACCTTCAAGCCCCTCCCCATAAAGTTGTACTTCCTTACCGGAAAGGATCCTTCCGGCAAGCTCCGTATAGATGGCCTGCTGGTTTTTTCGTACCTCTTCCAAATCCCTACGGGCGGCTTCCAGGGCTGAAAGGGCCGCGGCCAACCTTTCCCGGGCCCGTTCCTCCCTTAGCTCCCGAATATGGAGTAAGGTATGGAGGATCTTCGGAGGCCTTTTCATGAGATCACCTCTTTGAGGGCTCTGAGGCTTTCCTCAAAATCCGCTCGTTCCTCCACTTCCTGGCGCAGAAAGGCCTTTATGGCCTCGATTTTTTCTAAAGCGCGGTCGATCTCAGGATTGCTACCCCGGACATAGGCACCGATATTGATAAGATCCTCGGCCCGACGATAGATCGCAAGCAACCTTACGAGTTCAAGAGCCGCCTGATAATGTTCCTTCTCGGTAAGATCGCGCATGAGACGGCTCACACTCGCCAGGACATCGATAGCGGGATAGTGCCCCTCCTGCGCCAGATCCCGGGAAAGGACGATGTGGCCGTCGGCAATAGCTCGCACGGCATCCGCTACCGGTTCGTTAAAATCGTCGCCTTCTACGAGTACAGTGTAGATACCGGTTATACTGCCCCCTCCCATCCGTGGCCCCATACGTTCAAGAAGTCTTGGGAGCTGGGCAAAGACGGAAGGGGTGTAGCCTCGGGCTGTGGGAGGTTCCCCGATGGAGAGCCCGACCTCCCGGCCGGCCATGCAAAACCGGGTGAGGGAGTCCATCATAAAAAGAACATCTAGGCCCTGGTCCCGGAAGTATTCGGCGATGGCGGTGGCATAGTAGGCCCCCCGGATGCGGAGGGGAGGGGGTTCATCGGCCGTGGCTACTACGATGACCGATCTTTTCAAACCTTCTTCACCCAGGTCTCTTTCGATGAATTCCCTTACCTCACGTCCCCGCTCTCCGATAAGGGCGATGACGTTCACATCGGCCTTGGTATGGCGGGCCATCATGCCCAAAAGCGTGCTCTTGCCTACCCCTGAGCCTGCCATGATGGCTATCCGCTGCCCCTTGCCTATGGTGAGAAGGGCGTTGATGGCCCGTATGCCCACATCGAGAGGTTCCCGGATACGGTCCCTTTCAAAGGGACGTAAGGGTTCGTTGTATAGGGGATAGGTCTCTTTAAGATAGGGCAGGGGCCTTCCGTCGATAGGCTCACCCAAGGCATTAATTACCCTGCCGAGAAGCTCCCGCCCCACGCGAGCGCCAGCGCTCTCACAGGCATAAACCCGGTTGCCCGGTTCAATCCCGATAGGATTTCCCAAAGGCACCAAGAGGAGTCTTTCCTCTCTGAAGCCGGAGACTTCGGCCAGGATTACCCCGGAAGAGGTCTCTATCTTACAGAGATCGCCAACTCTGAGGGGGGGGCCCTCCGCTTCTACCACCAGACCCACCACCTGCTTGACATGGCCGCAGGCCAAAACGGGTTTTACGCTACTAAGGGCCAGCTTGTATTTTTCAAGCGAGCTAACCCTCACTCTTGGATGCCTCCTCAAGGGCTTTCAGGATCTCCTCCCAGCGCCTCTCAAGCGTGGCGTCAATCAATCCAAAATTGGTCTCAAGTAAACACCCCCCCGGAGTAATCGAAGAATCCGCTTCCAGGCTCAAAACGGGAAAGCTTTTCTCGGAAAGGGCCTTGAGATCAAAGCTTTTCAGGAATTCTGCCTCCCGAGGGTTAACTTTTATCACTACTCGAGCCCCTTCAACTACTTCCTTGAGGGCCTCTCTTATTACCCGCAAGATAAGAGCTTCGTCCCGCAGGGACTCTTTGAAAAGTAGTTTCTGGGTCAGGAGTTTCAGGAGATCCAAAACCTCTCGATCCAGGGAAAGAACGGCTTCCGAAAGACTTTTTTTTACGGATGCTAGTAATTCATCTAATTCTTTAATTTTTTTACCTAATTCTGCTTCAAGTCGGATTTTTTCTTGAGTTAATTCTTTTTCAGCATAGGCTCGGCCCTCAAGATATCCCTTCTCGAAACCCTCGGTACGTCCTTCCTC
>WFPH01000028.1 GCA_015487645.1 Thermosulfurimonas sp.
GAAGCCCTGAGCTATCTGGGAGCGGAGGTGGAAATCGCCGCCGACGGCGAAGAAGCCCTGCAAAAATACAGAGAAGCTCAAGCCGCCGGTCGGCCCTTTGATCTCATGATTCTGGATCTAACCGTCCCCGGAGGGAAAGGGGCCCTCTGGGTGGCGGAAAAATTAAGAGATCGGGACCCCCGCACGCGTCTGATCCTTTCCACCGGCTACACCCTTGAGGCCCTAAAGGACCAAAACCTGATGGCTCCGTTCGATGATCTCCTGAAAAAGCCCTATACCCTGGAGGAACTTTCGAACCTCCTCCGAAAACACCTTTCCTCATGATCCTGGCGCTGGCCAACCAGAAAGGCGGTGTGGGTAAAACCACCGTAGCTGTAAATCTGGCGGCCAGTCTGGCCGAACGTGGTGAACGGGTGCTCCTGGTGGACCTTGATCCCCAGGCCAACGCCTCAAGCGGTCTGGGAGTGAGGGTTTCGGCCGCCCGCAGCCTTTACGCTGCCTTATGTGGAAAATGTTCCCCGCAGGACCTCCTGGTTGCAACTCCTTACGGTCTGGATCTCCTGCCTTCGTCGGTGGAACTAGCCGGAGGCGAAGTGGAAATCCTTGCCCTGCCGGAAAGGGAGTTTCTCCTTAAGCGGACACTGACCGACCTCACCGAACGTTACGATTTCGTGATCCTGGACTGTCCTCCTTCGCTGGGAATACTTACGGTAAATGCCCTCTGTACCGCCCAAGGAGTTATCATTCCCCTCCAGTGCGAATACTATGCCCTTGAAGGACTCTCACTTCTGGTGAAGACCCTGCGAAGGGTGCGAGAGGGACTCAATCCGGGTCTTTTTCTCTTCGGGATCGTACTCACCATGTATGATGGCCGCAACCGGCTCTCCCGGGAGGTGGCCGAGGAGGCCCGGCGGCATTTCCGCTGGACGGTCTTCGAGACCCTGATCCCCCGGACCGTGCGCTTGAGCGAAGCTCCGAGCCATGGTAAGCCCATAACGGTTTACGATCCCGGAGGGCGGGCGGCAGAAGCCTTCCGGAGACTGGCCGAGGAGGTCCGAGAACGTGCCCGGCAAAAAGGTCGCTAAGCGTCTAGGGCGGGGGCTTTCGGCGCTTCTGCCCGAAGCTGAAGGAGAGCTAAGGACGGTCCCCATCGAGACCATCGTCCCCTCCCCCTTCCAGCCCAGAAAACGATTTGCGGAGGAAGAATTGGCCGAACTTGCGGCTTCCATCCGGGAACGGGGCATCCTTCAGCCGTTACTGGTGCGGGAGATCGCTCCCGAGACTTACGAACTGGTGGCCGGGGAAAGGCGTTTTCGGGCCGCCAAGATGGCCGGGCTTTCGGAAGTGCCGGTCCTGATCAAAAATCTCTCCGACGAAGAGGCCCTCTCGGTAGCCCTGATCGAGAACCTCCAGCGAGAAGATCTCAACCCCCTGGAGGAGGCCGAAGGATACCGTCGTCTCATGGAAGAGTTCGGTTTCTCGCAGGAAGAAATCGCTCGAAGAGTGGGCAAGGATCGCTCTACGGTAGCCAACGCCCTGCGGCTCCTCAAACTTCCGGAGGAGATCCAGGAGGACCTCTGGGAAGGCCGGCTCAGCGCTGGCCACGCCCGGGCCCTTCTGGCTCTTGAGGATCGGAAAATCATGCTGGAAGCCAGAAACGAAATCCTCAAGCGAGGACTTTCGGTAAGGGAGACCGAAAGACTGGTCAAACGCCTCAAGGCCGGCCCCAGACCCCGCAAAACCCTCCCCCCAGATCCGGACCTCGAGGCCCTGGCCCGTGAGCTTTCGGAACTCTGTGGCGGGAGGGTTAAGGTGGAAATGGGCCGCAGGGGGCCCCGTTTCCGGTTCGAATTCGAAACCCTAGAAGCAGCCGAACGCTTTGTGGCCGTCTTAAGAAAACTTCCCGAACTATAGCGATCGAAACTTTACCTTTCCGTCCTCAAGGTAGAACTCCCCCGGACCGGAAAGTTCACTCTTTACCTGGTACTCGTATTTGCCGATAAAGACCTTGACTCCGGGATAAACCTTATCCAAGATCTGAAGGGTGTGCCGGCTGTACGCTTGAAGTTCTTCCTCTTTTTTCTTAAGAGCTTCCTGAAGATCGGCCTGAGCCAACATCTTTTCGCCGAGCAGTTTCTGCAATTTGGCCAGAATCCTGGCTTTGTCTGGAGCAAGCTTACCTTCCTTTTTGAGCTTGAGCCCCAGAGCCACGGCCTTTCGAAGTTTATCCGTAGTCTCATCCAGCAAGGCCAGCTCGGCCTTTAGGCGTTCGATCTCATCCAGGACTTGGGGAGGGCTCCCGACCTTGATGGTGGTAGGCACGAAGGAATCGTTTCCTGCCACCCTGAGACGAGCCCCCTCGCCGACCTCTACCTCACCGGCCGCCACCAGCCCCCGGTTCTCGATGGCCACCAGCTGACGCCCCACCTTCACCCGGGCCTGAAGGACATAATCTTTGACCGTGAGGTCGCCCGAGACTTCCACCGTGGCGTATTCCACGCTTCCTAGGACGGCCTTTCCGGAGACCCGGATTACCGTACCCTCGCCATGAACCAAACCCCTCACGATCAGATGCCCTTCCACTTCTATTTCAGCCTCGTTCTCCACCCCGCCCTGAATCTCGACCTCCCCTTTGGCCAAGACCTTAAAGCCCCGTCTGACCGAACCGGTTACCGTGAGCTTTTCTCCGCAAAAACGGACGTTCCCGGACTCCCACCCCACATCCCCTTCCAGCGTGTATACCGGCTCCACGGCCAGTTTCCCCTGTTTCTCCACCAGACAACCGTCTCGTTCCGCGATGAGGACTTCGTTGCGATCATCGGGCTTAAGTCCTTCGCCGTACTCGAACTCCACATCCTTGACCGGGGGTGGGGTAAGCACCTCACCCCAGACGTTGTAGCCAGGCTGTCCTGGCTGCGGGGGGATGCGGCGCACCACCGGGGTCCCGGCCTTCACCGAGACCACCAGATTCATCTCTCGCAGATCTACCCGGTGTTTGTCTATCTTACGCGGACCATGGGAAAGATCCACCAGAAACTCCAGTCGACCGTCCTTCCCGGGGACCGGTGGCTTCCCCCGGGCCACCACTACCC
>WFPH01000029.1 GCA_015487645.1 Thermosulfurimonas sp.
ATGATAACCCGAAGACCGTTGGGAAGTTTACGATAAGTTGGGGGGATCACCGGTCCCAGGTCGCTGACGGCTACCCCTTGAGCCTCGAGCTCGGCCTCCTCCACCAGACGCTGGAGTTCCTCCGTAGACATTCGCCCTTCAGCCGTAAGAATTCCCGCGACCACTTTTGGTGGGAGAAAGTATTTCTGAGCAGCCTCAAGGATATCCTCGGGTTTGACCCTCCGGACGGCTTCCATATACTGGTTGGCCTTAAGGGGATCCCCAGCGACCATCTCAAAGGTACCCAGCTTGCGGGCCTCCCCTTCCATGGTCTCTCGACTATAGACAAAGTCCGAAAGCACTTGGGTCTTGGCCCGTTGGAGTTCATCTTCCGGAACCGGTTCGTATTTCAGACGGAAGATCTCCACCAAAGCTTCTTTGAGGGCCGCTCGAAGGTTCTCTGGCGGAGCTGTACCGTAAACTTCAAAAAGACCCGGTCCCGCGGGGGTAAAGGCCGCGGCCTCTACACTGTGCACCAACCCCAATCTGCGCCGGAGCTTGAGATAGAGTCGTGAAGAGTGTCCCTCACCGAGGAGGGCCGCGATTACGTCCATGATGGGGGCCTCGGGTTCGATCAACCTGGGGGCCGGTAAGACAATTTCAAAGTAGTTTTCCTCTACCGGTTTACTGACTGTCACCGCCTGTGGGCTGCTCACATAAGGCTCTTCCGGAAACTTTACCCTGGGAGACTTTCCCGGGGGAACTTTTCCAAAGTACTTTTCGATGAGTCCCAGGGTTTTCGAGGCCTCCACATCCCCCACCACGACCACCGCCATGTTAGAGGGGACATAATAACGGCGCACATAATTCAATATATCCTTTCGGGTGAGATTCTTGACCGTTTTTTCGTAACCTATAATGGGGCGACGATAGGGGTATTTAAGATAAGCAGCCTGGAGGACCCTTTCGGAAAGGACGATCATAGGTCGGTCCTCGCGCATGCGCATCTCTTCGAGGACCACTTCTTTTTCTCTTTCAAGCTCTTTGGCCTCAAAGGTGGCGTGAAAGACCGCGTCTGAAAGGATCTCTAGAGCAACCTCTAAGATATCTCGTGGCCCCACAATGTAGTAGCAGGTGTAATCATAGGAGGTAAAGGCGTTGATGTAGCCCCCATGGGCCTCGATGGTCTCTGCAATCTCGCCTGGCCCTCTCTTTTCGGTGCCCTTAAAGATCATGTGTTCAATAAGATGGGTAATACCGGCTATTTTTTCGGATTCGTAAGTACTACCCACCTTCACCCAGACCTGAACCGCCACCACTGGCGCCCGATGATTCTCTTCTACGATAGCCACCAGACCATTAGAAAGAACATTCCGATGAACCCTTAAAGGACTCGTTTTCGCACCCATAACAGCCTTAACACACGCAGACACCGATATAATTAAGATCAATAAAAACCTTACAACCCCTAATTTCATACATTTTTACCCCCTCAGCTTTCAGGCTTAAAAGCTTACTGCGTTTGCCCCCAAAACACAATCCCAAAAAATACCTCCAAAAAGGATTTTTTAACAACTCAAAATTCCAAACTACAACCAATCAGAAGAACCTACAAAGTTTAAAAATTTATTTCCAAATAAAATTGAAGCTTGTCATCATAAAAAATTAGAATATTTCAGATACTGCTTGACAATCCGAAATAAAATGAGATATTTTCCCATAAAAAATAATAAGGAGGTATTTATGGTCAGGAGTATGTTTAAATTGTTTTTGGTAGTGGCAGGGGGGTGTTTGATACCGGGATTGTTTGGCGGGGTGTGGGCTGGTCCTCCTCTTACTACGCCGGAAGGGTTGGGAGGGGTAGCCCTAAATCCGATGGCTTATGTGGCCAACCCAGCTAAAGATGGCAAAGGGGCAAATAAGCAAGTAGTCGGATATCCCCAGATCGGGGTCTGGAAAATCAATTTTTACCAAAACAAACCTGGCCCCATAGGAAGAATTGATTGGACGGCCATGGGGGCTACCATAAGTTTCTTTAACCGTTTCGAAGTAGGATACGCTAGGGAAAACGTAGATATAGATAATATTCAAAATGTTGGGGTAGACAATCTTGCTTTCAAAGTGGCCTTGGTAAAAGAAGGAGCTTTTGACATAAAACACTTTCCGGCCATCTCTGTTGGGGTTATTGCCAAGGAAACCAATTTCAACGGGGCCAAGCACAAGCGCAGCGTGGATTATTATGTAGTAGGCACCAAGACCATCTCTAGCCTTCCTTTACCGCTGGTCATCAATGCAGGATTGCGCGTCACCAAAGGTGTAGTCCGGGGGGTCTTAGGCTTTGGAAATGACCAGGATACTATCTTTTTTGGCAATATCGAGGCCGTAGTTTTCAAAAAATTCATCATAGGATGGGAATTCCAAGACGCCGTAGATGCCGGAAATGGATACAAAACCCACTCCATGTGGGAAGCTCATATAGCTTATATGCCTAATCCCAAACTCACACTAGTAGGTTCTTTAGGTTATGTCGGAGACCACAAAGAAAGCGGAAATGCTTTCGGTAAGGCCTTTGTGCTTAGTCTTCAATATGCTTTCTAATCTTTACTAAATTCTTTACTAAATTGAAACAAAGTTAAATCCAAATAAAGGAGGGAGCCATGAAACTATCAAGAAGGGATTTTCTCCTCACTTCCGGGGTCATGGTCGGTTTGATGGCTAGCGGAAAGTTTCTGCATAGTCAGGCCTGGGCTTACACCTATCCCTCGGAGTTCGAGTATGCCGAGTTAGATCTGGAAGAGGTCGGGTGGGAGGCTTACCGCAACTATTTTAAAAAGTGGTGTTGTTCCACGGTTTTAGCGGGCCTGGTGAGCCAACTACGGAAAAGAGTGGGCGGTCCCTGGAAAGACTTTCCCATTGACGCCTACCGTTGGGCTCATGGGGGACTAGCCGGTTGGGGAGCTCTGTGTGGAACCATGGTTGGGGCTGGCATAGTCATCGGGCTAGTTACCAAGGACACGGATACCGCCGAGGCCATGGTGAATGATCTGGCGTTTTTCTATTCTTACACTCCTCTCCCCCAATATCAGCCCAGGAAAATTCTCAAGGCTGAGATTCAGAACATGAGTGTGGCCGGAACCCCGGTTTGCCACATCTCCGTAGGAAGATGGATGTCCGCCGAAGGAGTGGCCTTTTTTACCGAGGAAAGGGCCGAAAGATGTGCTCGACTTTCGGCGGATGTAGCTATGAAAGCCGCTCAAATGCTCAACGAGTGGTATAAAAACGGCAAAAAGTACAAACCTAAAAACCGGGTACTCTACAATCTTCTCCACAATGGGATCACTTCCCAAAATAACTGTATGGATTGTCACGGAGCCAACGTTCCTAATCCCGAAGAGACTTACGCTACCCTCAAAAAATAAAAAGATTTAAATAGCTAGGGGGAGATTTACGGCGGAAATCTCCCCCCTTTTAAGCTAAACTACAAACCTAAGAATGGTAAAGTTAAAAGAGAAAGGAGGGGGAACCGGTCTCAAAAATAAGTTTGACCGCAGAATTTCGAAAGATGTGTGCCCAAAATCACACGATTCAGTTGTTATTCCATTTGACAGTAAAGGGGGTTTTTGTTAAAGACTGGAATAAAATTTCGCAGGGAGGGGCTTTATGAGTGCTTTAAAGCGGACTTATGAAAATCTTTGTACCAAACACTGGTCTCCCATGCTCGGGGGAATACTCCTGGCTTTTTTGGTAGTACTTTTAGAGGCCTGGTATCGTCCCTGGGGTATCGTAGGAGGTCTCCGGAATTGGGCGGACTGGCTATTCTACCATCTGGGGCTTTATGATGAACCTCCCACCTTTCATCCCATCTTCTCCTCCACTTCTTCTATTTTGGATATAGGTCTCATCTGGGGGGCTTTCATCTCGGCGGCCCTGGGACGGGAATTTGGTATCCGTGTTCCTCCGAAGATCGAATTCATAAAGGCCGTGGTGGCCGGGATCCTCATGGGTATCGGGGCTTCTCTGGCTATGGGCTGTAACGTGGGTGGTTTTTACATGGCGGTGAACAACCTTGCGGCCAACGGTTTCATCATGCTCATCGGTCTCATCTTCGGGGTCATCCTGGCGATCAAATATCTTTACTGGGAGCTTGAACATTTTCCGAGCTCCGGAGGGTTCGAGATCAGCTTTCAAAAGATCAATCCCTTCCTCGGGGTGATCGCTCTCATTGGGCTTCTCGTAGCTACCAAGGCTTATTTTGGAAGTGACCTCGATCGGGGTGAGATTCTGGGAGGTTGTTTGATCCTAGCCGCGGGTATCGGTTACGTGATGCACCGCAGCCGTTTCTGCATGGTAAACGCCCTGCGAGAGCCCTTCATGACCGGAGATGCGGAGATGGGCAAGGCCCTTACGGTAAGCCTGATTCTTTCGGCCGTGGGGATCGCCATCCTCAAGTACAATGGCATACGTCCCGAGAGCGCCTATGTTACGCCCACCTTCATCCAGGGAGCCCTTATCGGTGGCTTCATCTTCGGCTTCGGCATGACGGTAGCCGGAGGGTGTGGTTCCGGAAGTCTCTGGCGAGTGGCTGAAGGGCAGATAAAGCTCGTCATCGTGGCCATTGTGTTTGCCCTGACCAACTCCCTGATCCGGCACTTTTTCGCGGAGCATGAGGTCATCGAGAACGGCTATCTTGGAAAAGCTATCTTCATGCCGGAATACCTGGGCTATGCCGGAACCATTCTGCTAATTGCCCTGGTGGTCCTGGTGTGGTACATCGTGATTGATTGGAACGAGGACAGCAATAAGCTGGTCCTCGAGATGTAAAAAAATCCACATAAGGAGGTTACGAAATGTCTGACATCAAAATTGCTCCGGATGACATCAAGCCTGACATGACCATCGATTGCAAAGGTCTCTCCTGTCCCATGCCGCTGTTGAAGACCAAGAAGGCTATCCAGAAGCTGCAGCCCGGCCAGATCTTGGAAGTTCTTGGTACTGATCCGGGGTCCCGGAACGACATTCCCGGTTGGTGTGAGCGGGCTGGGCACGAGTATCTCGGCGAGAAACAGGACCAGGGTTTCATTCGCTTTTACGTCAAAAAGGGTCAATAATAGGGAAAGGAGGTAGAAGATGGCTAAAGATCCCGACAAGCTTGGTATTTTTGTAACCAATCCCCAATACATGCCTCATTTAGTAAAGATCGTAGAAGCAGCCCAGAGGGCCGGCAAGAAGGTCAAAATCTTCTTCACCTTCAAGGCTGTACACCTCACCAAGCAACCAGATTTCCCCAAGCTGGTACAGATGATTCCGGAGGCGGATCTCGCCATCTGTGCCGATAGCTACACCTGTGAGGGCTTCGATGTGGAAACGGATATTCCCGGTGGCATGACCCCTAAACAGATGCGCACCCAGGCTTACCATGGCGAGATTCTGGACGAGTGCGGCAAATATCTGGTGCTGTAAAAAATTTAATTGAAGGAGGGCAAAAATGGCGGAATCTCTTAAAGTGTTTTTCTTAATCGCCAATAGAATCTATATCAGCGATGGTATCCGCTCCACTTTGGGGCTTTCGGTGGAAAATCATTACTCCCACGCTTGCATCTTTTACAATAAGATGCCCAAGGTCACGGAGTACGTCCAGGAAAACATCGACTGGATCCGGGATATGGAAGGGGACGTTTTCGCCGTGGTGGACACCATGGACGACGAGGCCAAGAAGTACAATGTGGATGAAGTAGGCCTCACCCCCATTACCCTGGAGGAGCTGGCCCAAAAGCTTCGCGAGGCCGATGTGATCATCGGCTACGGGCTTCCCAAACAGAAACATGCTCCGCCTCCAGCCTGTGCGGACTAACCGGCTCTAGACTAAATTCTATAAGATGGTAGGAGGGCGAAGATGAAAATCCTGCATGTGTACAGAAATGAACCCAATGACGAGGTCAAAAAATTAGTCTCCCTCTTAAATGAAGGAAATGAAGCCATGGAGTTCAAGCTCTACGAGGCCAAAGAGGATGCCGATTACGACAAGCTCATCCAGATGATATGGGAGGCTGATAAGACCATAAGCTGGTGGTAGATTTCTGGGGCCGGGCTTAAGCCCGGCCCTTTCTCAAGTTTTTACCACTTCATAAAGCCCCGGAAGGTGCCGGTAACGTTCTGCATAATCTAAACCATACCCTACCAAAAAGCCCTTTGGGATCTCAAAGGCCTTAAAATCAATAGGGATCTGGACTTTGCGTCTTTCGCTCTTATCCACAAAGCAGCAAATCTTCACCGAAGCGGGCTCATGAAGCTTGAGATGCTCCAAAAGATAAGCCAGCGTATAACCCGTATCCACAATGTCCTCCACTACCAGCACGTGTTTCCCTTTAAGGCTAAGTTCCACATCTTTGGTAATCTGGACCTCTCCCGCAGAGGTATCCGAGAAACCGTAGCTTTTAAGCCGCACAAAATCCACCTCCACCTGAGGGAGTTTAAGGGCCCGCATGAGATCCGCCATAAAGACAAAAGCCCCCTTTAAAATGCCCACCAGGACCAACGATTGGCCCTGGTACTCTCTGGTAATCTCCTCTCCGAGTTCTCGGATTCTCTGAGCAATCTTTTCCGGGGACAGGATAAGTTTCAACTCTTCAGCCATAGTCCTTTCTCCTCGCCTATAAAGTTTTTTCCACCATAACAATGTCTTCTTCCAGGCCTACAGTCTTAAAGCCCAATTTTTGGGCCAAATTTAGCATTTTTTCGTTTTCTTTTAAAATGTGCATCCGGACACGTTTTACGTACATCTCCTTGGCCACGGCCAGCATCTTCTCGGCCAGAATTCTCCCTAGCCCTTGGCCTTGCCAGGGATCCCCTACTACAACCGCCATCTCAGCCGTTTCCTCATCTGGATATTTGTTGATTCGAGCTACTCCGAGTATTTTTTCTCGGCCGTTATCCTTCTTCACCGCCACCAGCGCCATTTCCCGGTCGTAATCGATCTGACAGTAGCGGACCAGTTCCTCGTGAGAGATACTTCTTTTAACTTGCAGAAAACGGAACCTGATAGTTTGTTCGGAAAAAGTATAAAAGAGCTCGGACATAAGGGGCTCATCTTCAGGTTTAATGGGGCGAATAAAAACCTTCGTGCCGTCTCTCATAACAGCCTCAAAGGTAAAATGAGAGGGATACGGACAGATGGAAAGATGAGCGGGGCAAAAATAACCTTTCTTGACATGATCCGGCCCGAAGGCCACTTCATCTAAAACGATTTCGGCCTTGGCAACCTCTATTTGGCCTCGAGATACTACCATAGAAGGGATAAAAAGCTCCTTAATTTCCGGAAAATCCACGATGAGATGGGAAAATCGCACTAAAAGTTCCTCCAAAAAGTCCATAGGAAGGCCTTTGGCTTTGAGGTGCCAATATATTCTGGTTTCCTCAAGAATTCTGCGAGCGAGGGTTTGATTCAAAGGTGGCAAACCTATAGCATAGTCTCTTTCGGGTTCCAAAAGGAAGCCCCCCAAGCCAAAAAGGATGAGGGCTCCAAAAGAAGGATCTCTCGTGGTTCCCAGAAAGAAAGGAACCGGTATCTCTGGGACACTCCTATGTTTTCCGATTATTCCATAAGCCTGTAAGATGGCTGTGGCCTCTTCAAAAGTCAAAACGAAACGCTTCTCCCCGGTGGCCTTTTTAATAATCTCATTGACCCGATCTTTATCGGGAGAAAATTCCTCCAATATAGTTCCCGGGGTCTCCGAGAGTAGACGCAAGTTATGGTCGTAACGATACATATAGACGAAACTTTTGACGGCCTCGGTAGGACTCACAAAATTTGGGATGCCCTCCTTGGCCAAGATCTTACGGCCCTCCGAGACCCTGCTCTCTCCCATAAAGCTGGCCAGCACCGGCTTCCAACTTATCTCTTTGTGAGCCCTCACCAGAGACCAAGCGAAGTCTTCTACCGAAGCCTCTAAACTAGGCGTAAAAATCACCAACGCCCCATCTACTCCGCTGTCCTTCAGACACAGCTTCAGGGCTTCCCGGAAGAGATGAGGAGGCGCCGAGGACAACAAATCAAGGGGATTCTGGACTTCGCGGCCCAGCAAATTGCGCAATTTTTCCGTAGTTTCGGGAGACAGGCTCGCCAGATCTCCCCCCAGGCGTTGTAGATACTCCGCGGCGATCATCGCCGGACCACCGGCATTGGTAATGATGGCCAGCCGAGGCCCCTTGGGGCGTGGTTGTTTAGAAAGGCTTTCAGCCAAGTGGAAAAGCTCCAGGATCTCCTCCACCTGGACGACGCCCGCACGCTTAAAGGCAGCGTCATAGACCAGATTCTCTTGGCACAAAGAGGACAAAATGTCCTGCGTTTCGTTGGGGGGTTTAAGTTTCTTTCCTTTAACTACCACAATGGGCTTGTTCCGGGCAAAAGCCCGGGCCGCCCGCATGAACTTTCGACCGCTTTTCAAATCTTTCACATAGGCTACAACCGCCTTGGTATAAGGATCCAGGGTCAAATAGTCGAGCAAATCAGAAAGATCTATGTCGGCCTTTTCTCCCAGAGAGGCAAAAAGACTAAACCCCACCTTTTTTTCTTCGGCCCAGTCCAAAATGGCGTAGGCCAACGTGGCACCATCGGAAATGAAGGCCAGGTTGCCAGGGGTCAAGCTCCCCGAAAATAAGCTGGCATTCAGCCTGAGCCTGGGGCAAATAAAACCCAGAGAGTTGGGGCCCAATATCCGAATCTTCTTTTCATAGGCAAACTGGGCCATCTCCCGTAGAAAGCTCAAGGGATTTTCTGTGCGATAAAAGAAGTCCAGGCCCAAAATAAGTACGACCTTAACGTTGTTGGCCGCACAATCTTGCAATTGAGGCCACCAGTTTTCGGGGTCTCCAGCCAGGATGGCCAAGTCCACCGGCCTTGGTAGACTGGCCAAATCCGGATAAGGTTCGATCCCTAAAATAGATTCCTCGTGCTTGCTTATGGGATAAACCCCGCCTTTAAACCCCTGAAGGATAAGATTCTTGAGAACCTGAGCCCCGGGGGAACGGCTCTCATCCCGGGCATCAAAAACAGCAATACGTTTAGGCCTAAAAAGAAAATCCAGGTTGTAAACCGACATATCCGCCTTATATAGCTAGATATCCTTACAATAGGCCCTAAAAAGGACCGGAGGCGGAAAAGATCCCTGCCGTCCTTCTTTAAGCCAGGCCTTTATCTGAGATTTGTGCTTGTACATGGCCAGATCGGCCCGATGGAGACAGCTTTCCAGCGAATCGCTACCTAGGATATCCGTAGCTCCACAGGCCAGATATTTCTCTAACCCTTCAATCTCAATCGGAACGGACGTTAATTCTAAAAGGAAGGGTTCCGCCTTATCCAAGGAGTGCGTGGCCAAAAGAAGTATGAACTCGTCTCCCCCAAGACGGATGGGGACATCTACCCCCTTGGTGAAATCCCGCAATCTTTTGGCGGTTTTCACGAGAACCTTGTCGCCTACCTGATGTCCGTAAAAATCATTGACTTCTTTAAAATCGCAGAGATCCAGGAAGGCCAAGATATAAAGTTCTTTGCCTTCCGTGATCCTTTTGATGATTTCCGGGAAAAATATGCTGAGGGCTCGACGGTTCCAGAGCTTGGTCAAATCATCCCGAAGGAGTTCCTCCCGGAGATAATCCACCTGGTTTTCCAGTTCCGCCAAACGGTTAACAATTTCCTCAAGATCCGCCAATCGGCCTTTGGTGGCCAGCATCCCCCTAATTTCTTCCTGGGAGAGCAACCAGTTTAGAACCTGTCGGGTCTCCCGTAAAATCTTAAGGAAGACAGTATCTTTTTCTTCCCGAGGTAGGGCCTTAACCCTTTCGAACTCCTCCGCGTATCGAGGGGGCAAGGGCAACTTAAGCTCCCGAAAGGGAGACAGAAAAGCCACCCAGCAAGTCTTAAGCCTTTCGGTCTCTTTTTCCAGGAATTCGGATAAGAGATCCATGACCCTATATAATTAGTAAGATTGTTTTCCCTTGCCAAGGTCGAACTTAAAGATTAAAAAGTTCAACATGTTTCCGGAAATCCAGCCCTCCAGAGAGGCCTTCAAAGAGCTGGCCCGAAAGGCTAACCTCATCCCCGTTTATACCGAACTTCTGGTAGACCTAGAAACCCCCATTTCCCTTTTCTACAAGGCCTTCTCCGGCCATTACGGTTTCCTCTTGGAAAGCCTCGAAGGAGGGGAAAAGTGGGCCCGCTACAGCTTCATCGGACTTAATCCCTTCCTAATCTTCCGGGCCAAGGGGCGTCGGGTCACCCTTCTTGATCGGCACGGAGAAACCACTCGAGAAGTAGAGGACCCCCTCCGGGCTCTCAAGGAAGTTCTAGCCCGCTTTCGGGCCGCGGAGCTTCAGGAGTTGCCCCGGTTCTTCGGTGGAGCGGTAGGGTTTCTCTCTTACGACGTCATCCGTTTCATCGAACGGCTTCCCGATCTTTCTCCGGATCCCATGGGATTTTCGGACCTCCATTTCATGTTTCCGGAGATCCTTCTGGCCTACGATCGGCTGCGGCATGTACTTCAGGTGATTTACAACGCCCGGGTGGAACCGGGGGTTCAGCCCGAGGCCCTTTACGAGCGTGCCCGGGCCGAACTTTCAGCGATGGTGGCCCGCATCCGCGGACCCCTCATCTACCCGGGTCTCGAGCCGGAACGAGAAACCGTGGAGCTCAGCCCGGAGATGGAAAAGGAGCGTTTTAAGGAGATGGTCCGGCAGGCCAAGGATTACATTGCCGCGGGCGACGTAATCCAGGTGGTGCTTTCCCAGCGTTTCTCAGGCCGCTCCCATCTTCCGCCTTTCGCCCTTTACCGGGCTTTACGCAAGATCAATCCCTCGCCCTATCTTTTTTTCCTGAGACTGGCGGATGAGACCCTCATCGGTTCCTCTCCGGAGATCCTGGTACGAGTTGAGGGCCGCCGGGTGGAGACCCGGCCCATCGCCGGAACCCGTCCCCGGGGGCGCACGGAAACGGAAGACGCGGCGCTGGCGGAAGATCTTCTTCACGATCCCAAGGAGCGGGCCGAACACCTCATGCTGGTGGATTTAGGGCGTAACGACCTAGGCCGGGTCTGTACCTACGGAAGCGTTGAGGTTCATGAGCTCATGGTCATCGAGCGCTACTCCCACGTGATGCATCTCGTCTCTGGAGTAAGAGGGGAACTTGCGGAGGGACGCGATATGTTTGATGTCTTTCGGGCCACCTTTCCGGCAGGCACGGTCTCGGGAGCCCCCAAGATCCGGGCCATGGAGATTATTGAAGAACTTGAACCGGAAAAACGTGGCCCTTACGCCGGGGCCGTGGGCTACTTCGGCTTCTCCGGCAACATGGACCTTTGCATCACCATCCGCACCCTCTTTCAGAAGGGCGACCGGCTCTATCTCCAGGCCGGGGCCGGGATCGTGGCCGACTCCGACCCCGAACGGGAATACGAGGAGACCCTCAACAAGGCCCGGGGTATGATGAAGGCCTTAGAACTGGTGAAAAAGGGGGTGGTTTGAGCCGTGCGGCTTCTCGTGATAGACAACTACGATTCCTTCACCTACAATCTGGTGCAGCTCCTGGGGGTAATGTTTGAGAAGCTCTTTCCCGGGGGCGAGATCCTGGTCTTCCGCAACGACGAGATCGACCTCAAACAGGCCGAGGAGCTTCGCCCCACCCATCTTTTGATCTCCCCTGGGCCCTGCGACCCGAAAAAGGCCGGGATTTCGGTCCCCATCATCAAGCATTTCGCCGGCCGCATCCCCATCCTCGGGGTCTGCCTGGGGCACCAGTGTATCGGGGAGGCCTTCGGGGGGCGCATCGTGCGCGCCCGAAGGCTCATGCACGGAAAGACCTCCGAGATAACACATGACGGAAAGGGGGTCTTTTCCGGACTTCCCAATCCTTTTGAGGCCATGAGGTACCATTCGCTGGCCATCGATGAGGCCTCGCTTCCGGACTGCCTTGAGATCACGGCCCGGGCCGAGGACGGGGAGATCATGGGCGTAAGACATAAAGAATATCCCATTGAAGGGGTGCAGTTTCATCCGGAATCCATCGGCACCTCCCTTTCGGCCTGGCGAAGGCTTTCCAAGCCTCCCAGGGAATGGGACTTTACCGGAAACGACCTTCCAGAGGGCGTCCTTATCCTACGCAACTTCCTGAATCTTCCAGGAAGAGCTTGAGTCGCACTTTCTTGTATTCCTTAAGCGTCCTTAGGGCCAGATAGTCGGGGAGAGTGTACCTTTCGGAAAGTTCCTTTACTCGGGATTCCACTCCCTCCCGGGCGTGGACCATAGTGTAGAGGTTATAGGGCCAATCCGGGTAGCTTGTCCGCTCATAGCAGTGGGTAATCCCGGTCTCCTTCGACAGGGCTCGACCGACCTCTTCTATCCGCTCTTCGGGGACTCTCCAGGCCACCATGGTGTTTTCCCGGAAGCCGGCCCGCCGATGGCGCACCAGGCCCGCAAAACGCCGCATAACACCCCGGGAGAGCATCTCCCGGATCCAGGAAAGCAATTCATCCTCCGAAAGACCGACCCCCTCGGCCACCTTCGCAAAAGGCCTGGGGACCAGAGGCAAGGGCTCCTGGACCGCCCGAACTAACCGGATGGTCTCCTCATCCGGAGAAAGGGGCTTGCGGACGGAGGCGAAATGACCGTTTCCGGCGGTGCCTTCCTCCAGATCGAAGATCACCGCTATCCGGAAGACCCGTTTGATGGGCAGGATCAGGAATCGTTCCGCCCCGGCCCTGCGGGCCAGCCGCTCCACCTCTTCTTCCAGGGAAATCCCCGGCGGAACGGCGATGGTAAACCAGAAATTAAGGCGATGATCGCGAAGATAATTGTGGCTCACTCCGGGGTGAATATTAATGACCCTGGCCGCGGTCTCGATCCCCTCTTTCGACACCTCGAAGGCCACGAGGCTCGTCCGATAACCAAGGGCCGACGGATTAAAGATACCTCCGATCTGGCGAAGAAGACCCTCGTCTGTGAGCCGGGCCAGTCTCTTAAGAACTTCCTCCTCTGTAAGCCCCAGACGCCTGCCGAGCTCCGCAAAAGGTCGGGAGACCAACGGAAAATCCTTTTGCACCAGGTTGAGAAGCTTGCGATCCAGGTCTTCCATGGCTTAAATATAGTGATAGGTTTTCCGGTTTTATTATCCAGGAGAGAAACCGAAATGGCAAGTAGGGTCTATTTTGTGGATCTTCATTTAAAGAAAAAGGCCTCGCTTCTGGAAAAGGTAGACGTCCTGCTTGAGGCCCTCGGTCTTTCCGGGCGTTTTCGGAAGGGAGCGCTGGTAGCGGTGAAGCTTCACTTCGGGGAGGCGGGGAATCTCGCCCATCTTCGCCCTCAGTGGGTAAGGCGGGTGGTGGAGTACCTGAAGCGTCTTAAGACCAAACCCTTCCTTACGGATACCAACACCCTTTATCGCGGGAGTCGTTCGGATGCGATCACGCACCTTGAGACCGCCGTCCGGAACGGGTTTGACTTTGCGGTGGTGGGAGCGCCTATCGTGATTGCCGATGGTCTCCGGGGGAACACTTACGAAGAGGTGGAGATAGATCTTCCGGTGTTGAAAAAATTCTACGTGGCCAAAGAGATCGCCCGGGCCGACGGTCTCGTGGTTCTTACGCATTTTAAGGGGCATGAGCTTTCGGCCTTCGGCGGGGCCATAAAGAACGTGGGCATGGGGTGCGCGGCCCGCAAGGGAAAGCTTGAACAGCACTCCACCGTGGCTCCGAAGATAGACAAGAAGCGGTGTGTGGCCTGCGGGACCTGTGCGGAATTCTGTCCGGTAGGGGCGCCGGAGCCGGCGGAAGGGGTGAAAAAGCCCCGCTACCGCATAAACGAGAAACGCTGCATCGGCTGCGGGGAGTGCATCGCGGTCTGTCCGGAGGAGGCCATCAAGGTCCAGTGGAACGAGCGGGCCGAGCTTTTCATGCGCAAGATGGCGGAGTATGCGGCCGCAGTGCTTTCCGGAAAGAAGGGACGGGCGGTGTTTCTTAACTTCGTGCTTCAGGTCTCCCCGGCCTGTGACTGTTATCCCTTTAACGATTATCCCCTGGTGCGGGACGTGGGGATTCTCGCCTCCGAGGACCCGGTGGCCTTGGATCAGGCAAGCGTAGACTTAGTGAACGCCGAGGGGGCGCTTTCGGGCTCCCGGGTTGAGGGGGCCGGGCCCGGGGAGGATAAATTCCGGAGGCTTTACCCGGAGATCCCCTGGGAGGTAACCCTTGAGCACGCCGAGGCCATCGGCCTCGGAAATCGAAAATACGAATTGATAAAGCTTGAGGCATGAGGCTTCCCGAGAATTGGCGCAGGGTGATCCGGGAAACGGCAGAGAAGGTCTTCGGCCCCGGGACCGAAGTCTACCTTTTCGGAAGCCGGGTGGATGACAGCGGGCGGGGAGGCGATATAGATCTTTATGTGGTTCCCGGTGAAAAAGACGATCTTTTTGAAAGGAAGACCCGTTTTCTGGTGGAGTTGTGGAAGAGACTCGGGGAGCAGAAGATAGACGTAGTCCTTTCCCGGGATCCGGAACGCCCCATAGAAAGGGTGGCCCGCAAGGAGGGAGTCAGGCTTTGACCGAAACCTTAAGGCTTCGCTTGGAGCGCAAAAGGGAGCTCGTGCGGAGGCATCTTGAGGTGCTAAAGGAGGCTTTAAAAACCCTTAAGGAAAAACTGGGGGAATTTTCGGAAGAAACGATTGAAAGGGCGCGAGCTGGGGGCGAGATCCTTCCCTATCTTGATCAGGTAGCTTATCGCTTCGCCAAGCTTCAGGAGGATTTTGGGGATCTTCTGAGGCTTTTTATGGTTTTTAAAGGGGAAGAAGCGGAAAGGCTTCCCGTGCTTGATCTGGTGAATCTTTCCGAAAAACGGGGGCTTTCGGTTTCGGCGGAGACCTGGCTCAAATGGAGGCGCCTGCGGAACGTCCTGATCCACGAATACCCGGAGGAAGAGGAGGAAATCGCTCAAGCCTTAAAGGAGATAGAAAGAGAGATCCCGAAACTTGAAGGGCTGCTTAAGGAGATAGAGGATGGGGTTCAGGCCTTTTGAGGGGTTAAAGGAAAAGATTCGGGTGGAGGATCTTCCCCGGGGGCCGGAAAGGCCGCTTTGTCCGGAGGACCCGGAGGAATTCTTCCGCAAGGTCAAACCCCTTGAGGATCGCAATTTCTTCTGGGTCCCCTGTCCCCGAAGGCCTTATCGGGAGAGGGAGGATCCCTGGCCGCCGAAACCCCTCAGGGTACGGATCTCTCAGACCTCGGAGTACATGGAGGGGCGGGCCCCAGGGGTAAGCCGGGCCCTGCTTGAGGAGCTTCGGGAGGGACGCATCGCCGTGAGCCGGGTGCTCGACCTTCACGGACTCACCGTGCCGGAGGCCGAGGTGGCCTTCCATGAGTTTTTGCGGGAATGCCTCTTTCGGGGTGACCGCTGCGTGCTCATCATCCACGGCCGGGGGCTTTCCTCCCCGGACAAACCGGTGTTAAAAGAAAGGGTGAGGTTTTGGCTTGAGCGCGGCCCTTTGAGGCGCTATGTGCTGGCCTATGCCAGCGCGCGCCCCTGTGACGGAGGCCCGGGGGCCACTTACGTGCTTCTTACTTCTAAACCATGGAAGAAAAAATAAAAAAACCGGCCCACGGACGGAACAAGGTCCTGATCCACGGTCTTCCCGGAACCGGGAAGACCACCCTCATTGAAAAGGTGGCGGCCGGGCTTTCCGGGCCGAAGAGAGGTTTCATCACCCGGGAGGTACGGGAGGGCGGCCGCCGTATCGGGTTCAAGATCCACACCCTCGACGGCCGTTCGGCCTGGCTGGCTAAAAAAGGCCGGGGCTGGCCCCAGGTGGGCAAATACAAGGTCTTTCTTGAGACCTTCGAAAAACTCGCCCTTTCGGCCCTGGCGCCGGCCGAGCCCGGAACCATCTTCGTGGTGGATGAGATCGGAAAGATGGAAATCTTCTCCGAGGTCTTCCGGAATCGCATCCAGGAGCTTCTCTCCGGGCCGGATCCGGTGCTGGCCTCGGTGGGCTACGGAAAGATCCCCTTCCTTGAGGAGATCTTTCGGCTCGAAGATCCCATCTTCTGCGAGATCACCCCGGAAAACCGGGACTATCTGGTGGATCGCATCCGGGTGGAATTTGAACGCCCGGGTCGCCTCATCGTCTTTGAGGGTATAGACGGTTCGGGAAAAAGCACGCTCGCCCGGGAGGTCTACCGGCGGCTCAAGGATAAAGGGCTTCCCGTCCTTCTCACCCGGGAGCCCTCCGAGGGAGAGTGGGGAAAAAAGGCCCGGGAACACCTCTCCAGAGGCACCCCGCTTTCTCCCCAGGCCTATGCGGAGCTCTTCCTGCGCGACCGGAGGGATCATGCTGAGCGCCTCTTGATCCCGGCCCTCTCTCAGGGAAAGATCGTCCTCTGCGACCGTTACTATCCCTCCACCTTAGCCTATCAGGGAGCCGAGGGGCTTGAGGTCCGGGAACTCTGGCGAAGGAACGAGACCGTGGCCCCGGTGCCAGATCTCGTGGTCTTCGTGGATCTTCCGGAGGATCTGGCCCTTAAAAGAATCGATAGAAGCGGAAGGAGACGCGAACTTTTCGAAGAACCGGAAAAGCTAAAAAAGATACGGGAGATATACCTTGAAATCCTTCCCCGTTTCCGACACCTACGTCTTTCGGCCGAACGGCCACCCGAGGAACTCTGCGAGGAGGTCCTGAATGCCCTACCCTATCCGGATCGTGATTGAGGACCTAGTGCTTTCCGCCGAACTCTTTGAGACCGAATGTGCCCGAAGGATTTACGAGGCCCTGCCCCTTGAGGCGGAGATCAACACCTGGGGCGACGAATTCTATTTTGCGATCCCGGTAGAATGTTCCCCAGATGAGACCTATACCCTTAAAGTCAAAGTGGGAGACATCGGTTACTGGCCTCCGGGCCGGGCGCTGGCCATCTTCTTCGGTCCCACCCCGGCCTCCACCGGCCCGGATCCGGTCCCGGCCAGCGAGGTCAACCTGGTGGGCCGTCTCCTTGACGATCCGCAAAGACTCCGGGAAGTGCGGAAAGCCCGCACCGTACGCCTGGAGATTCCTTCATAATGAGCCGAACCCGAAAAATCCCTCTTTTCGGAGAGCTGAATCTCCCGGAATATGAAACTCCCTTCTCCGGGGAAGATCTCGAAAAAGAGGTGGCCCTGTGGTGTGCGCTTCTCGGACGCTTCAATCAGAAGGATGTCCTGAGCCGGGTGAGAGAATATCTCTCGGAGAGCCGAGAAGTTAACCTCCCCGAAAATCGCATAAGGGAAAAACTCAAGACCTTTTTAAAAAAGGAGAAAATCCCTTATCAGGGAACGGAATATGTTATTTGCGGGGAAAAGTCCCTGGCCATCCTCCGGTCTTTTTCGCCGGAGGAGGTTCACGAACGCGTGTTTTTCGTCCGGAAGAGGATTCGGAGCGAAAACCTTCCCTATTCGATACGGGAAGGACAGATCCTTTCCCGGGGCCTTCTTTTTACCCCGGAGCTTCTTTCGGAGGTAGAAGAGCGATTTCACGGATGGAGCGAGCCTCTTCGCGAACTCGGAGAATCCCTGCCCCTTTTCCCCGATCTCCTAAAGAATATCTCGAGGGAGATTCTCCTGGTGGTCCTCGAAGAGGTGCTCTACCAGGCCTTTGCCCGGGCCGAGGGCCGTCTTCCCCTGTGGCTTGAGACCCTGGAGAAGGATTTCCCTTACCAAGACGAGGATTTTGTCTGGCTCTTTTTCCAGGGGGCCCTTCTTGCGGGTCGAAAAAATATGGCCCAGAAGCTCAGAGAAAAGATCGAGACTCCCTGGCGCAGGGCCTATGCCGAGGCTCTTCTGAAATTTCTTTCCGGGGAGTCTTATCTTTCGGCCCTTAAAGAGGCGGAGGAGTTTTTCCGGACGGGGAGTCGGCGCAAGTACTTTTTACCCGATGGGCCGCTTGGGCTGCTTGCGCCGCTCATGGCCTTCCTTTCCCGGGATCCCGAGCGCCAGGCCTCGGTCGCGCCGCAGTGGTCTCATCTTTCGCGCCGCGTTCCGGAAAACTGGCGGGAGGAGGTCGCCCCGCTCGGAAGATTCCTGCGATCCCTTACGGAGAATAAAATCATCTTTCTCTCCTGGGAAGAACCTTTCTCGCTGGAGGGGCTCGTCTTTCTCTGGCTGGAAGCTTTAAGCGAAGATCCCTTTCCTCTTTTCAGGCCCGAAGGGGCCTCGGAGCTCGCCCGGGAGCTTGAGAAGACAGGCCATCTCCTCTGGGCCCTCGAGATTCTGGGAAGTCTTTCCCGGAAGCACGCCGCCTTTCGTCCTGAGGTAGAGAGACTCGTTGAGCGCACGGGGTTTCGCCCTATCGTTGAACGCTTCTTTGAAGAACCCTCCTGGGAAGAACGCCTGGCCCGGCTGGAAAAACTCCTTGAGTTCGAGACCTCCAAAGGTCAGGAGGAGGGGAAGAGACTGGTCTGGTTCCTCAAGCTTACAGAGTACGGCTTTAGCCTTGAGCCGGTGGAGCAGAAGCGGCTGGCCCCCGGCCTGTGGAGTAAGGGTCGCAAGGTGGCCCTGAAACGCCTCTATGAGGACAAATATCCCCTTCCGAACGAGCACGATCGCCGAATCGTCCGCCACATCCAAGAAGAAATAGTCGGATACGGCCGCTGGAGAAAGGTAAATTATACCTTCCGGCCCGAGGTTCTCGAGGCCCTGGTGGGACATCCCCTGATCTTCGACGCCCGCACCGGAGAACACCTCGAGGTGGAAAAACTCCGGCCCAAACTCCTCGTCGAACGTCTCCCGGAGGGTCTACGTTTACGGGTAAAGCCCCGGGTCTCTCCGGAAAACGAATGGCATCTTTTCCGGGAGGGGTCCCGGTTGCGGATCTTAAGGCTTAACGAACCTCTAAAAGAAATCCTTTTCCTTCTGGGAGGGGACGGCCTGGTGGTGCCGTATGAGGCCGAGGAACGGCTGCAGAGGCTGCTCCCCGGGCTCGGCAGGTGGCTTGAAGTGGAGGCGGAGGTGGCCCTGGCCGAGGGCCGGGAAGTCCCGCCGGAGAAAAAGCTCGGGCTTTTCCTGAAGCCGATGGCCGAAGGCCTTAAGCTTACGGTAAGGAGTCTCCCCCTCGGAGAGGAGGGGCCGCGTTTTGTGCCCGGACGCGGACGGGAAGAGGTTCTCACCCGGGTAGGTGAAGAGGTCCTGCGCACAAGACGCGACCTTTCCACCGAAAGGGAAAGATTCCGGGACCTCGAGAAAAAACTTCGGGAAATCGAGAGTCTTGAAAGACTGGAGGAGGGAGAATGGCTGGCTCCGGACCTCCCGAGCGCCCTGGAGCTGCTTGAGGCCCTTTCCGGGCTTTCGGGAGAGGCCTATCGGATCCTGTGGCCCGAAGGGGAACGCCTGCGGGTTGAGCCGATCACGGAAGTGCCGGAGGTGAGAGTCCTTACCGCCGGGGAGTGGTTCGAGGTGGAAGGCAGACTCAGACTTCCGGAAGGGGAAATGGATCTTAAGGAGATTTTAAGTGGTCTCAGGGAAGGGCGCGGGCGTTTCGTACCCCTGGAGGAGGGCCGTTTCCTGGCCCTTAAGGAGGAAATCTACCGGAGCCTCAGGGAGCTTGCGGAGCTTGCGGAGATTCGGAAAAACCGGGCCCGGATCCATCCCTTAAAGGCTCTGGCCTTGAGGGAAGAGGGTCTTCGAATAGAAGGAGACGAGGGCTGGCGAGAGTTTCGCCGGCGGCTTGAAACCGTGTTCGACGAGAATCCCGATCCGCCTTCCGGGCTCCGGGCCGAACTTCGGCCCTACCAGCTTGAGGGCTACCGCTGGCTCTGGAGGCTTTATCGCCTGGGGTTCGGAGGGTGCCTGGCCGACGACATGGGACTGGGAAAGACCGTCCAGACCCTGGCCTTGCTTTTGGCTGCGGCGGAGGCAGGCCCGTCCCTGGTGGTGGCCCCGGCCTCGGTGCTTTCGGTCTGGCAGGAAGAGGCCCGAAAGTTCGCCCCGGATCTCCGTTTGATCCCGCTTGCGGAGGTGGAGTCGCGCTCTGCGGCTCTGGAGAAGGCCTCCCCTGGCGAGGTCTTTCTGGTATCCTACGGGCTTCTCCAGCAGGAAGAAACCGCGGAGCTTTTGAGGAAGGTTGCCTGGAACGTGGTGGTGCTGGACGAGGCCCAGCACATCAAGAACTACCGCACCAAACGGGCCCGACACGCCTACGCCCTTTCCGCTCGTTTCCGTCTGGCCACCACCGGAACCCCGGTGGAAAACCGTCTAGAGGAACTCTGGGCCCTTTTCCGGTTCCTGAATCCGGGACTTTTGGGTTCCTACGAGGAGTTTCGCAAGCGCTTTGTGATCCCCATCGAAAAGGAGAAAGACTCCGAAGCCAGGCGGCGACTGCGGCGCATAATAAAACCCTTCCTCCTGCGCCGCACCAAGGCCGAGGTGCTGGAAGAGCTTCCGCCGAAAACCGAGGTCACCGTGCCGGTGGTGCTTTCCTCCGAGGAAAAACGCCACTACGAGACTCTCCGGCTCAAAGCCCTTCAGGAAATTGAAGCTGCGGACCGGCCGGAAAAGAAACGTTTCACCATCCTATCGCAGCTTACCCGCCTAAGGCTTTTTTGCGCCAGCCCGCGGCTGGTCTTTCCCGAGGAGGATCTTCCGGAGAGCAAGATCGAAGCTCTTCTCGAACTCCTCGAAGAGGCCCTTTCCGCCGGACACCGGGTACTCGTCTTCAGCCAGTTCGTAAAATTCCTGCATCGCCTGGAGGAAACCCTTCGGGAGAAGGGCATAGGGTATCTTAGTCTTTACGGGAGCACCCCTTCGGCCGAAAGGGCCCGACGGGTGGAAGATTTCCGGCGGGGCGCGGCACGGGTGTTTCTCCTTTCGCTTAAGGCCGGAGGCTTCGGGCTCAATCTAACCGTAGCCGACCACGTGATCCTGTGTGATCCCTGGTGGAACCCCGCGGTGGAGCTTCAGGCCACCGACCGGATCCATCGCCTGGGGCAGAGCCGCCCGGTGACGGTCTACCGACTGGTGACGAGAGATACGGTGGAGGAAAAAGTCCAGACTCTCCAGCAGGAGAAACGGGAACTGGCGGCGGAGCTTCTTTCCGAAACCGGTCCGCCTACGGCCCTTGACTGGGAGAGTCTTCTCGAACTTTTGCGCTAGGACCTTTTTGTGAGATAAAATACCCCTATGCCCCAGCACTCAAGAAAACTGGCCCTCGCCTTCCTCTTCATCCTTTTAATGGTTCTCCTTCTGGCCTTGGCTCGTTTCCTCTGGCACCGGCATCTTTACGCCGTGACCAACGCCGTCTTTGTGGAAACCGACCGCCTGGTCCTAGTCTCCTTTGACAAGGTAAACGGAAGGATAAAAAAGCTCACCAAGGAGGAGGGGGCGCGGGTTTCGGAAGGGGAGATCCTGGCCGAACTTGACGACACCACCTATGCCTTGAGGGTCAAGAACTTAACGGAAACCTTAAGGGCCATGCGGAAAAAGGCCGAGGCCCTGGCCATCGAGATCGAAAGACTCAGAAAGGAGCTAACCCTTAGGGAGGCCCGGGTGGAAAACGAAATCGAAAGGTTTCAGGCCGAAAGGGAGGCCCTGAAAAATGAACTTGCGGCCCTTGAGGTGGATTTATCCCTGGCCGAGCGGGACTTCAAACGTTTCAAACGCCTCTTTTCGGAAAAACTGATCCCGGAGCATCGCTTCGAGGAGGTTGAGAACAAAGTGCTCGGGCTCCGGGAGAAAAGAAAGGCCCTTCTGGCCCGGATAGATGCCCTTTCAGCCGCCATCCGCGCCACGCAGAAGGAAAAAGAAATCGTAAAAAACCAGGAAAAACTCGTTCGCGAAAAAGAAAAGGAACTTTCGGCCTTAAAGGCTCAGATCAAGGCCCAACGCCAGGCCCTCTCCGAGGCCCGCACCCTTCTTTCCTACTGCAAACTTAAAAGTCCGGTCTCGGGCTATATTGCCAAACGCTTCCACGCCGAAGGCGACGTGGTGGCCCCGGGGGAGCCGGTTTACGCGGTGGTGGATTTCTCCAAACTGTATGTCCTGGTTCTTCTTGAGGAAACCAAGCTTCGGGGCGTAAAACCCGGCTGTGAGGCCAAAATAAAGATCGACGCCTATCCCGGGGTGGAGTTCCGCGGGGTGGTCACCGCCGTGCTCCTGGCCACCGCCGCCAAGTTTGCCCTGGTTCCGCGGGATATTTCCGCCGGAGAATTCACCAAGGTGGCCCAGAGGGTCCCGGTAAAGATCAAAAT
>WFPH01000030.1 GCA_015487645.1 Thermosulfurimonas sp.
CCGCCTCATGCGTCTTGAGGCCCTCTACGGTCTGAGGCTGGCCGAAAGCGGCTTGAGGTTCGCCGCCGGGCTTATGGACGAGAGAAGGATCAAGCCTGCGGAGGCCTGTCATGAGAAACCTTAAATGGGTGATCCTGGCCCTGGTGGTAATAGGTCTCTGGGCCTGCAAGAAGGAGGCTCAGGAGTTCCATCCTCAGGAAGGCCGGACTTTTTCGGCCAGGGTTTATACCCTTTCGCCAGAGAAGGTGACCCTTTATCGTGAGCTTCCGGCTACGGTGGAGGCGCGCAGGCGGGCCAGGCTTTCTTCCAAGGTGGCCGGTTTCGTGAGAGAGGTGAAGGTCTCGGAGGGCGACCGGGTAAACCGGGGAGAGGTCCTGCTCAGGCTTGACGATCGGGATATCCGTCAGAGGCTGCGGGCCCTTTCGGCTGCGGCGCAAGCCCTGAGGAAGGAGTGGCAGGAGGTCTCGGCCCGGGAGGCTTTTGCGCGTGCGGAATATGAGCGTTTCCGTAAGCTCTTCGAGGCCGAAGCCGCGACCGCCGAAGAATTCGAGGCCAGGAAGTCGGAGTATGAAGCCCTTTCGGCGCGCAAGGCGGCGGTGGCCGCCCGCATAGAGGAGATCGAGGCCCGTCTGGCCGAGGTTAAGACCCTCCTGGCCTACACCGTGATCCGGGCACCTTTTGAGGGCCGGGTGGTGCGGAAGCTGGTGGATACCGGAACCTATGTGGGCCCGGGGCAGCCCCTCCTTGAGCTCGAAAGCGAACCGGAGGGCAAGCGCCTGGTCTGCCATCCGGAAGAGACCCTCTTTGGGCGAATAAAACCCGGAAAGTCGGTTCTGGTGTGGATACCTTCGGCGGAGAAGGCCCTGGAGCTTACCGTGAGTGAGGTTGTTCCGGAGGTGGACCCCGGGAGCCGGACTTTTACGGTCAAGATAGACTTGCCTCGCGATTTCCCCTGGCCCTCCGGGACTTACGCCCGGGTTTTCCTGCCGGCAGGGGAAAGGGAGATCCTCGTGGTGCCCTCGGCGGCCCTGGTGGATCGCGGGGGATTCCGGGCGGTTTTTGTGGTTGACCAGGAGGGCCTGGTGCAGTTGAGGGTGGTGCGGACAGGCAAAACCTTCTGGCGCTCCGCGAAGGGGCTCGCGCCCGTATGTGTGGCCAGGCCCTGTGAAGCTTATGTGGAGATTCTTTCGGGCGTGGTGGCCGGCGAACGGGTGATGGTTTCTCCGCCGGCGGGTCTGCGCGAAGGGGATAGGGTGAAAGGGGATTAGCCATGGCCGAGGCCCGGGGCATCATCGGGAGGATCACCAATTATTTTGTAGATTCCAAGCTTACTCCGCTGATTATCCTGGCCATGCTCACGCTGGGGGTCTTTGCAGTTATCAATACCCCCAGCGAAGAGGAACCCCAGATCGTGGTTCCCATGATCGACATCTTCGTGGAGATGCCCGGGGCCACGCCCAAAGAGATTGAACAGCGGGTGATAAATCCCATGGAAAAACTCCTCTGGGAAATCCCCGGGGTGGAATACGTTTATTCCACGGCCATGAACGGCCGGGCCCTCACGGTGGTGCGCTACTACGTGGGAGAGGACACCGAAAGGAGCCTGGTCAAGACTTACGACAAGCTCTACGCCCACCTGGACTGGATCCCTCCGGGTTGCTCTAAACCTATTCTGAAAGCCCGTTCCATTGATGACGTGCCCATCGTGACCCTCACCTTCTGGGGCGAGGGGTATGACGCCTTTCGCCTGCGGCAGATCGTGGCCCGGGTGGACGACGAGATCCGGAACATTCCCGGGATCTCGGAGACCTTTATCAAGGGCGGACTTCGCCGGGAGGTCCGCCTTGAGCTTGATCCGGACCGAATCTACGCCCTGGGACTCGATCTGGTGGACGTGGCCCGGACGATCCTGGCCCAGAATCAGGCCCGGGTGGTGGGTAAGTATCGCCAGGGCTCCTACACCTTTCAGGTAAGGCTGGCCAACTTCTTTGCCGATCTCCGGGATCTGGAAAACACCGTGGTCTCGGTGGTGGCCGGCCGTCCGGTCTACCTGCGGGACGTGGCCCGGATCGTGGACGGGCCGGAGG
>WFPH01000031.1 GCA_015487645.1 Thermosulfurimonas sp.
CTCCTGGAAAGCCCCTCCCCTCCCCCGGTGGGAAGCCGCCGGCTTCTGGTGGAGGAAAAGATTCTTTTCATCCACACCACCGGTGGCTGACCGCCTAGACGGCAGGGGCCCTGCCGAGAAGACTCCCGAGATAGGCGAGACTCGGGACCACGGCTTCCTCGGCGTGAGCCTCAATAGTGAGAAGCGGGCGAAGGCCCTTCTCTTTGACAAAACTCAGGATCTGGGGAAAAGGGATGGTCCCCTCCCCTAGAGCCAGGTGATCATCCCACTGTCCATGGTTGTCATGGAGGTGGATCTCTGAGAGGTAAGGATAGAGAACCGGCAGCCACTCCTCCCAGCGGCTCCTGGCGAAGGCCTGGGCGTGACCGGGATCGAAACACCAGGTGAGGCCCGGATGGGCCTCAAAAAGCGGCCTCAGGACCTCCACCGAAGGTTCAAAGACGTTTTCAAGGGCCAAAGTGAGTCCCAGATCCCGGGCCTCCGAAAGTAGCCTTTCCAGGGCCTCGTGCATGCGCTCCTGCCAGCGTGTCACCTGCTCGCGGTGGTACCCGGGATGGTAGCCGCTGTGAAACACTACCGTTTCGGGCTCAAAGAGCATGGCGATTCTAAGGGCCTCGCGCAGGCGTCTGAGACTAGCCTCTCTTATCAAGGAATCCAGGGCCCCCGGAGAAAGATCGCAAAAAGGCGCATGCACGTTGCAGCGCACCCCGGCCTCCCGAAGCTCTCGGGCCACCCTCTGGAAGTCTTCGAAACGGTAATGGTCCAGGGCCTCGCGATCCAGGGAGACCTCCACGTCGAGTTTCCGTTCTTTAATCAGAGGCAGGTATTTCCTGACCAGGAGATCAAAAGGGACAGAAACGAAGACTCGCCACTCCTTCATCGCCGGTAAAACTCCCTGATGGTTTCCACGATGAAAGCCTGCTCTTCTTCCCTTAGATAGGGGTGCATAGGCAGGCTCAGAACCTCCCGGGCCGCTCTTTCGGTCTCCGGGAGGCTTCCCTCGCCAAAACCCAGATCCTGGAAAACGGGCTGGAGATGGAGAGGAAGAGGATAATAGACCATGGTAGGGATACCCTTTTCGGCCAGCCACGCCTTAAGGTCATCCCTTCCCTCGGCCCGGATGGTAAACTGGGCCCAGGCCGAGCGATATCCTTCCGGAATATAGGGCAGGGTTATTTCCGGAAGGCCTTTCAGGAGTTCGCAGTAACGTTTCGCCACTTTCTCCCTCAGGCGAAGTTCTTCCTCAAAGTAGTGGAGCTTTACCCGGAGGATGGCGGCCTGGAGCTCGTCCAGTCGCCCGTTGATTCCAGAATATTCGTAGTAGTAATTCCGGGTCTGTCCGTGAACCCGGAGGGCTCGCACCCGCCGGGCCAGGTCCTCGTCCCGGGTGAAGACCATTCCACCGTCCCCGGCGCCCCCCAGAGGTTTGGCCGGAAAGAAAGAAGTGGCCGCGGCCCGACCGAAGCTTCCCGAACGTCGTCCCGCAAGCTCTCCCCCCAGGGACTGGCAGGCGTCTTCCACCAGCACGACGCCGTACTCTTCGGCCAGGGGTTCCAGGGCTTCGAAATCCGCCGGCAGCCCGAAAAGACTTACCGCCAGCACCGCCGAGACCTCATCCGAAAGCCTCCTCAGAGCCTCCTCCACGGCCTTCGGAGAAAGGTTGAAGGTCCGGGGATCGATGTCCACGAAGTAAGGCCGAAGACCTGCCCGCCGCAAGGCCTCTGCAGTGGCCACAAAGGTGAAAGACGGGGTGAGGACCTTCGAGCCCGGAGGCAAATCTAGGGCCTTAAAGATGAGAAGCAGGGCATCCGTGCCCGAGGAAACTCCTATAGCCTGCGGGACACCTACGAATTGAGCCAGTTCGGCCTCCAGGGCCGAAACCTCCGGCCCCAAGATATAACGCGTGCTCCGGAGGACCCGGCAAACGGCCTCCTCAATTTCAGGTCCGTAACGACTATAACCCCGCGACAGATCTATAAATCTCACGGCCCAAAGGTTACCACCCTTTTTGGACTCCGAAAATCCTTTTAACATAAAAACATGCTGCTTGAGATCCTAGAGGCTGAATCTCCCATGCCCTTCGCCCGCTACATGGAACTCTGTCTTTACCACGAACGCTACGGCTACTACGCCCGGGGCCCCAAGCTGGGCCGAGAGGGAGACTACTTCACCGCGCCCACGGTCCACCGGGTTTTCGGGGCGACGCTGGCGGTCCAGATCCTGGAAATCTACGAGCTCCTGGGATCTCCTCCGGATTTCGTCCTGGTGGAAGCAGGCGCCGGCGAGGGCTACCTGGCCCATGACATCCTGAGCTACCTTGAGAAGAAGGCCCAAGCCTGGCCCTATTACATCGTGGAACCCCTTCCCAATCTCCAAGCCCTCCAGGAGGAAACTTTAAAGCCTTTTGCGGGGCAGGTGCGGTGGTTCCAGAACCTGTGCGAGCTTCCCCCTTTCTCTGGGGTCTTCATTTCGAACGAGCTTTTCGACAGTTTTCCGGTACACCTGGTGGAGAAGACCGGAGAAGATCTGCGGGAAGTCTACGTACGGGTGGAGGGCGGACAGATTCGAGAGGAACTCGACGCCTTGACCCAGCCCGAGGTCCTTAAAAGAGTCCTACCTTACGCCCTTTCCTGGCCCGAAGGCTACCGCACGGAGGTCTGTCTGGCTCTTGAAGGTTTCTACAAGGAACTATCCAAAAAACTCGTCCGCGGAGCCCTCATCACCCTCGACTACGGTTATCCCCGAGGAGACTATTATCACCCCGAAAGGAGCAGGGGCACTTTGCTCGCGTACTACCGGCACCGTCCGGTGGAAAACCCCTATCTCCGGCCCGGCCATCAGGACCTCACGGCCCATGTGGACTTTACGGCCCTGAGGGAACTTGCGGAAAAATACGGTCTCCTCAATCTGGGTTTCACGCAGCAGGCCCCTTTCTTGGTCTCCCTAGGGATAGAGCGGGTCCTGGAGGAAGTCTCGGAGAACACCTTCCGGGACCGCGAGGCCCTCAAGCTTCTCCTTCTTCCTGAAGGGCTGGGAAGCAGCCACTGGGTCTTGATTCAAGGAAGAGGGCTTCCGGAGACGGCCCTCCGAGGTTTCCGCTTAAGTAATCGCCTCCATCTGCTATACTAAAAGGCCCATGTGGGGCCGATTCCAGATCTTAAAAAAGGACTCCAGGACCCAGGCCCGGCTGGCGCGTCTCGTCACCCGGCGAGGGGTTATCGAAACCCCGGTCTTCATGCCGGTGGCTACCGCGGGCTCCATTAAAGCCGTGCCCCCGGAGGTGGTGGCCGGGCTGGGGGCCCGCGTCCTCCTGGCCAACACTTATCATCTCTACCTCCGCCCCGGGCCGCAGGTGATCCGCCAGGCCGGCGGACTTCATAGTTTCATGCACTGGCCTCGAGCCATCCTCACCGACAGCGGCGGCTTTCAGGTCTATAGCCTGTCTCGCTTTCGAGAGATCCTGGAAGAAGGCGTGCGGTTTCGTTCCCATCTTGACGGCTCGGAACATCTCCTCACCCCGGAAAAATCACTCGCGATCCAGGCCGCTCTCGACTCGGATATCCGCATGGTCCTGGATGTCTGTATCCCTTACCCCTCTTCCCGGGAGGAAACCGAAAGATTCACCGAACTCACCCATGTCTGGGCCGAAAAATCTCTGGCCCGGTGGAAGACCACCGAGCCTAAGGGAGCCCTTCTTTTCGGAATCGTTCAGGGCGGAATGTTTGCGGAACTCCGTCGAAAGAGTGCCGAGACCCTGGTCTCTCTGGGTTTCGACGGCTATGCCATAGGAGGACTCTCCGTAGGAGAACCCAAGGAGCTCATGCTGGAGATGCTTTCGGCCACGGTTCCCTACCTTCCGGAAAACCGGCCTCGCTATCTTATGGGGGTAGGCACTCCCGAGGATATTCTCGAGGCCGTGGCCCGGGGGGTGGACATGTTCGACTGTGTACTACCCACCAGGAACGCCCGACGGGGAACGGTCTTCACCTCCGAAGGGACCTTCCACATCCGCAACGCCTGTTACAAAGAGGATTTTCGGCCTCTTGACCCCCGATGTCAGTGTTATACCTGCCGTCGTTACAGTCGGGCTTATCTCCGCCATCTCTTCCATTCCGGCGAACTTCTGATATACTTTCTCCTCACGGTGCACAATCTTAGTTTTTACCTAAAATTCATGGAAGATATACGCCAGGCCTTGCGGGAAGGGCGTTTTGAGGAATTCCGGGAGAGTTTCCACCAAAGAAAGGAGGAAAATTTATGTGGGATGTAGTTTATGCCATGGGAGCCCCTCCGGCCGAAGGGACTCAGGGAGGAGCCGGAAGTCTGGTAGCCACCTTTTTGCCCCTCGTTCTCATCTTCCTGGTCTTTTATTTCCTTCTCATCCGTCCCCAGCAGAAGCGGGCCCGGGAACACGAAAAGTTTGTGGAAAACCTTAAAAACGGTCAGAAGGTGATCACCGCGGGTGGGCTCATCGGTCACGTGGTCAAGGTGGAAGGAGACGAGGTCCTGCTGGAAGTAGGCAAAGACGTAAGGGTCCGGGTACAGAAAAACTACATCGCCGGGCCGGCTTAGGCCTCCCCGATCTCCGAGAGCCACTTCGCGAGACACTTCAAGGCCCTTTCGGCCATGAGCCGGTAGCGTTCTCGTTTGGGAAGTTTTTTTCTTTCTTTCGGCGGGAGATCGAGCGGAGGGAAGAGTCCCCAGTTGATGTTCATAGGCTGAAAGTGTTTGGGGTCGGCTTCCATTAGATACCGGATGAGAGCCCCGTGAGCCGTCTCCGGCGGAGGCACCACGGGCTCAAGTCCCCGGGTCACACGGGCCGCATTCAAACCGGCCAGAAGCCCCATGGCCGTAGACTCCACATAACCTTCCACCCCTGTGATCTGCCCCGCCAGAAACACCCGGGGTTCTTTCCTGAGCTGAAGGGTCGGACGCAGGACGCGGGGGGCGCAAACGAAGGAGTTGCGGTGGATGGAGCCGTAGCGGGCGAACTCCGCTTGTTCCAGGCCGGGAATCATCCGAAAGACCCTCTCCTGCTCGGGATACTTGAGCTTGGTCTGGAAGCCCACCAGGTTGTAGAGCGTGCCCTCACGGTTTTCGGGGCGCAGCTGCACCACGGCGTAGGGTTCACGGCCGGTGCGAGGATCGATCAGGCCCACCGGTTTCATAGGCCCGTAACGCAGGGTTTCCGTTCCGCGCTCGGCCATGACTTCGATGGGCAAACACCCCTCAAAATAGCGGGCGTTCTCAAAATCCTTGAGCGGAACCTTCTCCGCTGAAAGAAGCGCCTGCACGAAACGCTGGTACTCTTCCTTACTCAAAGGGCAATTTACGTAACTGCCCTCGCCCTTTCCATAACGATCAGCCCGAAAAACCTTCTTCCAGTTGATGGAATCCGCATAGACAATGGGAGCGATGGCATCGTAGAAGTGAAAGTACTCCTCTCCGGTAAGGCGGCGGAGGTCTTCGGCCAGGGCCTCGGAGGTCAGGGGCCCGGTGGCCAGGATGACCAGGCCCTCCCGGGGAATTTCGGTGACCTCTTCCCGGATGATCTCCACCAGGGGGTGTTCCTCAAGCCTTTGCGTTATGTAGTTTGCAAAAAGTTCTCGATCCACGGCCAGGGCCTTTCCCGCGGGGACCTCGCTGGCTAAGGCGGCCTCCATGATAAGGGAGCCCAGACGGCGCATCTCCTCCTTGAGGAGCCCCACCGCGCTGGTAAGCTCTTTCGACCGCAGGGAGTTCGAACAGACCAGCTCGGCCAGTTTGCCGGTACGGTGGGCCGGGGTAAGCTTCCGGGGTCGCATCTCGTAGAGCTTCACCCGCACTCCCCGACGGGCAAGTTGCCAGGAAGCCTCCGACCCGGCGAGCCCTCCTCCTATGACAAGCACTGCTTCAGGCATGGGCCACCACCCCCACCCTTCGAGGATCACCGGCTCCAGAAAGATCGCTTCCCACCAGATGCACCCCTCCGAAATAGAGGTTCTTCTCCGGCCAGAGATTTAACGGCCGGGCGATTTCGGGAAGAAAATCCGGGAAACCGGGCTCGGCCTGAAAAACGTCTTCCTCGAAATGGAGCCTCGGGGCGGAAACCGCTTCCTCGGGCGAAAGGTCGAAGAAGACCAAATTGATCACCACCTGAAGGAGGGCCGAACGGATCCTCTTGCTCCCGCCCGAGCCCAAAACGAAACGTTTTCCGGAAATTTCTAAAAGACTCGGGGCCATCATGGAGGGGACGCGTTTGCCGGCCGGATAAGAGAAAAAACCCCGGGGATGAAGATCTTCCTCCCCTAGAATATTGTTGAGAACCAGGCCGGCCTCCGGAAAGATAATGCCCGCTCCTTCCCCGAAAGTCAGGGTTATGCCACAGAGGTTCCCCTCCTCGTCGGCGACACTTAAATGGGTCGTTCCCTTAGAACCTCCCTTAAGCCACCGAAAGACGCCCTCGGGATGCACCAGAAGTTCGTCGCGTATGCCGGCCTGAAACTTGAGGGCCCCGGCCAGAGCCTTAAGGTGGGCTTTTCCGAGATATTCTCCTTTCCCGAAATGTTCCCCGAAAAACTTGAGCCCCAAAGCCACCAGGCTTCCTCCGAAAGAAGGCGGGGGATTGGTCAGAAAATATCCCCTGGAAAAATGGTACTCCAGGGGTTTGCGCCGATAAACATGATAAAAGGAAAGATCTTCCTCGGTAAGGAGCCCCCCACGGCCCCGGAGAAAACTTACCAGTTTACGGGCCAGTTCTCCCCGGTAGAGTTCTTGGGCCCTACGAGGAAAATCTTCCAAAAAATCCGCCAGAGCGGGATTTTTGAGCCTGGTACCTGGAGCCGGGGGTTTCCCCTGGGGATAGAAAAGTTTTTCTGCGAGTGGATCTCTCCGGAAGATGGGCTCAAGGATACCGAAACAGGCGGCCTGCAGACTGTCCACCTCGAAACCATCCCGAGCCAGGCGTACGGCCGGCGAAACCACCTCGGCCCAGGGAAGGACCCCCAGATCCTCCTTGAGGGTCTTCAGGCCCAGAGGAGTCCCGGGAACGGCTACCGAAGCAGCCCCCACAAAGAAATCCTGAGTGGAAGAAGTGAAACGAAGGGTTACCCGCTTGAAATCCGGTCTCTCGGGGAAAGAGGCCAGGCCCAGGCCGGGGACATTCACAAAGAAGTCATAGATGAAGGTTTCCTGGGTTCGCCCTACATAAGCC
>WFPH01000032.1 GCA_015487645.1 Thermosulfurimonas sp.
CTCCTGCGATTCCTGACCGGGGATCGGGTAAAGATCACCTGGGAGCCCTGTCCCTGCGGACGAACCACCCCGAGACTGCTGGCCATCGAAGCCGAAAGCGGCAAGGTTCTTTCTTTCCGGGGGATCAAGGTTCCCTTGGCTGTGCTCGAAGGTCTTCTCCAGAGGACCTACGGCCGCAAGCCCCGCTATCGGATAAAAATCGTGGGAGAGGAACCCGAAAGCGAGCTTTTAGTGGAGCTCGTCATGGAGGACGAACTCTTCCGCCCAAGCATCGTGGAACTCCACGAGGAGGCCCACCGTTTCGAAAGAGCCTTTTTCGAATTCTTCGGACTGCCCTGCCGCGTGAAGTGGGTAGAGGGCTAGCGATAGGCCTCCAAGGGGCCAAGGATTCTCACTTTTACCCAGCGGGGATCGAACCACTCGATAGGGGTCACAAAGACTCCCTGAACTAGGACCGAAAAATGTAAGTGATCTCCCCCGGCCAGTCCCGTGGTGTCCGTATGCCCGATGGTCTCGCCGGCGGAGACCTCCTGCCCCACCTGGACCTCTATCCCGGCCAGGTGGGCGTAAAGAGTATAAAGTCCCAGCCCATGATCCAGGATCACGGTGTTTCCGTATATGCCGAGATAATCCGCGAAAATCACCTTCCCCGAAGCCGCCGCCGGCACCGGGCTTCGGGCCACCGAGGCCAGATCAAGGCCTAGATGCCAGGCCTCAGAGACCTTACGCCCGCGGTAGTAGTAAGACCGGTGTTCTCCGAAATCGGCCCGCTTGGCCGAACGTGGCAGGGCCTTCAAGGCCCCCGTAAGGGTAAAGGAGGTCTGAGAAGGCTTGGAAGTGAGTTTGGCGATGGTCTGGTTGTTCCGGCGGCGCAAAATCTCGTTCACCCAGATGAAAGTCTCGAGCAGCCCTCCCTTTTGAGCCTCGGGATAACGGGAAAGGAACTCCGGCATCTTGACACTGAGAAAACGGTCGCTTAGGCGCATTTTGACCCTGGGATAACGGCGCCTCTGGAGATAGTAGCTTACGGGGATCTCCAGGCGATTACCGGCCTTGTCCTCCGCAAAAACGGTAAACCGCTTGACTTGGGTCTCAAAGACCGGAAGGGCCACCAGGGCGGCGTAGGCTCCCTCTTTCAAAGGATACCCCCGGAAGAAATGCTCGTTAAGGAAAACACCCGTGCGGCTAACCTCTTCCCCCACTCGATAAAGGACCAAGGCGGATCCTCCCCGGGCGATATAAATTATCCGGGAAACAAGGGTCACCCGGGGCGGGGTGAGATCTAGGGTAAAAGCAAATCTTTGCGTAGCGAGGTTTCCCTGAAGGTGATTGCGCCAGGAGGCATCCGTGGCCTCGATCAAAAGGGCGGCCGGGCCTTCCGAAAGACCCTTTTCTACCGGAGAAACGGTTAAAGAAAGAGCCTTAGCATGCACCGTGGAGCCCTTGAGAAAAGACACGGGATAGGCTTCCTCCTTGAGAAGGACCCTCTTTTTCCCTTGAAGAAGATAGACCTTGAGGCCCCGGAGACCAGAACGTTCATCGCTGACCCGCACGGTAAAGGTCAGCTTGCGACCGGCAAGTTCCGGAAGCCCTTCGACCGTAATGTTAGGGGCCTCGCTCTCAAGCTTGATAAAGAAAATGAAAACCGCCGCCCCGCAAATAGCCAGAAGCAGTATCAGAATTAAAACCTTGAGGAAGGTCTTCATGATCCCTCTCCTACCCTTTCAGGAGTTTTTTTACTATAACAGAAGATATGAAGCCCAGAAACCGTCGGATCCTTATCCTGCTAGTGCTGGTTATCTCGACGGGGATGGCCTTTTCCTTCCCCAAGATCTCCAAGCCGGAGCTCTCCCCCTACGCCCGCTATCGGCTCTCGAGACTTCCTCTCCTAGGTCGCTTCATAGAGCCCCCCGCTCCTCCGGAAAAGGAATATCTGGAAACCAGAGCCCTGCTGGAGAAGTTGGCCGAGGAGAGAGCCGACCTTTATGTGCCGGACCTTTTCGCCCGGATACAGAAAAAATGGGAAAGGGCCGAGACCTATTACCGGACCGGGCACTATGACTGGGCCCGGACTTACTTCAAGAAGATCAAGGAACTGGGGGAGACGGCTCTCAAGGAAACCCGGAAACGCCGGCAGACCAAAAAAGAGGCCGCCTTAAAGGTGTTGAAAAAACTACGGGAAAGTTTCGAGGCCCGACGCGCCAGGCTCTCCCTCGAAAGGCGTCTCAAGGTCGCCCTGGCCCTCTGGCGGCTCGAGACCCTGATCGAACTGGAAGAGTTCGAGACTTTTGAAAAAGAAGCCCAAAGGGTAAAGAAGACTTACGGTCTTTAAGTTCTGGCCCCCTTGCGGAGAATCCGCTTATCTCCCACTCGGATGGTTACCTTCTCCCGATCGAGGTATTCCAGGAGAGGTATGAGATACTTCCGGGAGGCTCCTCCGGTGAGCTTGCGGAAGTCCCCCACGCCCATCTCTCCGTGCTTCTTGAGATAATCCACGGCCAGCTTCCGGGCCCTCTCGAGAACCTCTCGATGGAAATAGAGCTTCTCGGAAAGCCGCACCAGGATACCCTCCTGCACCAGGACCTCGAACATGTCCAGGGCCAGTCTCGGGCGATCACGAAAACGGGAGAGGGCCTCTTCCGGATCCGGAGGGGTGAATCCGGCCCGGAGAAAGAGCCCTTCTATCTCGCCCTTGAGGGCCTCGGCCTCTTCCGGGAGGACCGGCCGGTGCGTGGCCAGACGGAGGAACTCCTTCTCACCCACCAGTTGACCTTCGGAAACAAGCTCGGCCAGAGCCGCCTCGAACACCCGCAGAGAAGCCCGATTCGAAACCCGGGCCCGGAGTTCCTCCTTGGTAAGACCGGGTTTCAATGGAAATCGCTCGTGGAACTTAGATAAGGCCTCAAGGATCTCCCTTTTGAAGGCCTCAAAGGCCTTTCGGCTGACCAGGATCTCCTCGTCCTCGCCGGAAACCCTCACAATCTCCCGGCTAAGTTCAGCGAGCAGCTTCTCCCAGGAGGCCCCGAAAGCCGAAACCTTAAAACGGAGAAGGGAGGCCTTCACCCCGGCCTCCTGAGCCTTATCCAGATGATAGAGCAGGGTCTCCGCCGGACCTCCCCGGGCCAGAGTCTCCAGTTCCTCCCGTTCCCGGGGCTTGGTGCGCTTTCTCCGGCGGGCCAGGGGATTAAGAACCCTTCCTCCGCCCACCGTCACCAGGGGGCTTCCGGCCCGGATGACAAACCGATCTCCCCGCAGGCACACCACCGGTTCGGAAAGTCTGATCTGCACCACATCCCTCTCCCCGGGTTCAAGTCGATCTTTCCCGAAAAGAACTATCTCTCCCATAATGTCAGCCGTTCCGAGATGGAAGTGGACCTTCTCAAGGTTCTTTAGGGGCCGGGGAGCACTCTTGAGGTAGAAAAGTTCGAGGTCAAGGATCTGCGAGGGCCAGAGCACACCCGGTTCCGCCACCACATTCCCTCTGGAGACCTCTTCTTTTTCCACCCCTTGAAGATTCAGGGCCGTACGCATACCGGCCAGGGCTTCCTCCCGTTCCTCCCCGTGGCTCTGAATGCGCCGCACCCTGGCCCGGACCCCTTTGGGATAGACCTCCACCTCCTGGCCCACCTCGAGACGGCCGGAAAGGGCCGTGCCCGTGACCACCGTGCCGAACCCCTTCACGGTAAAGACCCGGTCTACCGGAAGCCTAAAGGGGCCCTCAAGCGAACGATCGGGAATCTTCCGGATCAGATCATCCAGAACCTGCACCAGCTCGGAAAGCCCTTCTCCGGTGACCGCGGAGACCGCCACCATGGGAGCCGCTTCCAGAAAAGTCCCTTTAAGGGCCTCGCGGACCTCTTCCTTGACCAGCTCCAGCCACTCCTCATCCACCAGATCCTTCTTGGTGAGGATGACCAGCCCGGCTTTCACCCCCAGAAGTTCACATATTTCCAGGTGTTCGCGGGTCTGAGGCCTGACCCCCTCGTCGGCGGCGATCACCAGAGCCACCAGATCTACCCCCGCGGCCCCAGCTACCATGGTCCGCACAAAGCGCTCATGCCCCGGAACATCCACGATTCCGATCCGGTGACCGGAGGGCAGATCCAGCCGGGCAAACCCCAGCTCGATGGTTATACCCCGCTCCTTTTCCTCCTTCAGGCGATCGGTGTCCACCCCGGTCAGGGCCTTGACCAGGGTAGTTTTTCCGTGGTCCACGTGTCCAGCGGTGCCCAGTATGACCCGTTTCATGAAGGAGCGTCCTCGGCTTTAAGGAGTTTGGCCTGCCGGCCCAGAAAGATCCGGGCAATCCGTTCGAAGGCCGGCGTAAGATCCGAAACGAAAATAAGAGGTTCCCCGTCCTTTTCAAGGGGCTGGGCCTCGTGACTCTCCACATAAGCCCTGACCTCCTCGGCCAGCTCCTCCGCCGGATCCACCAGGGTGACGCGTCGGCCGGCCTTGGCTTGGATGACCTTCTTTAGCACCGGATAGTGGGTGCAGCCCAGCACCAGGG
>WFPH01000033.1 GCA_015487645.1 Thermosulfurimonas sp.
CCTGTGGCAGGACGGAAGACAGTTGATATACTGTCTTCCGTCCTGCCACAGGATTCCATAAAGTGGGATCTTTTGGTTTCTAAGGTTAAAGATGTGCGCAGAGCGGTTGATGAGCTAACCTCGCTTATAGAAGCCATGACCTCCGATTCGGATACTTCCTCCGGGGGAGAATAGTAACCGCTCCATAGTTACACTAACTTCTTAGATAGAGTGGATAAAATCCTTCTCTTTTCATGGCCACGGAAAGAAGTACTTCATCAGTATACTCCTGATTCATTTCACTCAGGACTATTACGTATAATGTCTGGAAAAGATCTGGAGAAATTTATGGATGTCTTCTTCTCGTGATATTGAAAGATTGAAATTTGTTCTGGATCAGCTGAAGCTGATTCACGACAACTTCAAATTCCGATTTTTCTTTTCGTTTACAATCCTAAGTATAGGAATCTATGGGCTGATCAAAATTTCTTCTTCTCTTTCGGAAATCCCCCCGAATTTTTCGGATTCTGCTGTTGTTTCCCATTATCGTTTTGTGGCCTGGATATTCGCATTTCTGGTTTCAATAGGAACACTGGTCCTGGCTCTTTACGTATTGCCAAGTAGGAAAGAAATTTTGAGAATCCGGAACAAACTCGAAAGGTTAAAACGGTCCATCGTAAATTTCGAGGAACTATTTGTCTTTCATGACGAGATCAGCGAAATGCTGAATAACACCAGAAAGATGGCCATGATGTGGATGGTAATGGTAATGGTCATCTGGCTTCTCCTCTTTTCGGCTCTGGTAAAGGCCACACACTTCATCTACACCCATTTTTGAGAGTTACGATCGGTGAATCGAAAAATTTCGGATGATATCGAGCATCGTATACATAAAAACCAGCCGTCCGAATATATAGATGCTTAATCCTATAGCTACCTTCTTGAGAGCCCTTTTCCAAGAAAGTCCTTCCTCGCGTACCAGAAGAACCCAGAAAGGGACAGCTATCCATAGGGCGAATAGCAATTCATATACGAACCACATTTTTACGAAAGACTCAGGAATTTCCATGAGGGTCTCCTCCTCTTTCGGTTGACTTCATCAAAGAGGGTAGCAGAAAATAAAAAGACAGAATTCGGAAGAAATCGGAAAAATTGAGGTTAACGGAGAGAAAATTCCGGATTCGTGCAGGTAAAGATCATGCCCGGATGAATATATCTGTAGTTGGGGACCATGGTCCCCAACTATAGGTGGTTTCATGAGCCACAATTGTTTGGTTTCATCTCCCCGGAGGTATGACGATGTGGTATAAAGAGGGCATGAGTCCGGCGAGGAAGCCCAGGAGGGAGCTCCCGAAGCCGCCACTTCGGAGGATGAGCGGGGAGGAGCTTCGGGCCTGGCGCATCAAACACGACCTCTCCCAGGCCGAACTGGCGGAACTGCTGGGGGTGAGCCAAAGAGCTATTTCTCATTGGGAATCAGAACAAAGGCCCATTCCCCTTTATATTCCGATCTTATTAGAATATCTCGAAGAAAAGGGATATATTTCTTCTTAAAACTTCCAAAATCATTTAACTGTTACCATAAGGTAACGGTTCATTTCTACTAATTTTTGGTGGTAAATTTTTTAGCCCAGAGGTCTTGACAATCTTCTTTTGTAGCACTAAGCTCTTTAATAAGACCACAGGGCTAAACAATCTAAAAAGGGGAAGAACTATGGAGAAGCTTTTGCCAGTCAATTTTAACGGAGATACAGTTTATCTAGTAGAAATTAATGGAGAACCTTTTGTTCCCATTCGGCCTATAGCCGAAAATTTGGGGGTCGCTTGGAAGCCACAATATTCCAAACTCCTTCAGGACGCCAAACGCTGGCAGATCCAAACTGTTAAAGTGGAAGCCCAGGACGGTAAGCTTCGGGAGATGCTCTGTATTCCCCTCCGTAAACTTCCCGCCTGGCTGATGTCGATCAGTCCCTCGAAGGTGAAGCCGGAGATAAGGGAGAAGCTTGTGAGGTATCAGGAGGAATGCGACCGGGTGCTCTGGGAGTACTGGAGCCGGACGAGAGGTAGTCCCCCGGTGAGGGTAGAGGAGGAAGAGGAGGATCCGCGGGAGCTTTACCGGCAGGCGGACGAGCTTGCAAGGGAGCTTCAGGCGTTGCGCAGGCTCGAGGAAGAGGGACTTGACGAAGATGAGGCGAGGCTTGAGTTTTATCGGCGATCGATCCTGGGAGGGCGGGCGGTGGCCGTGCTGAGGGACCTTCGCCTCACCCAGTCCGAGATCTCGGCGCTGTTTCTTGCGAAGATGGCCGGAAGGACGGTGGAGGATGCGGCAAGGATTGCGGGCGTGAGCAGGGCGGAGGCGGAGGAGGCCTACCGGGCTTTTTCCCTTCTGGGCCGGGATCCCTGGGAGGTTCTCAATGCGGCGGAGGCGTTTAAGGTGCCTCTTCCCTGGGAGGAAGGCCCGGCTTACGGGAGGCTTGCGGAGAGTGTGGAGAGGGCGATTGCGAGGCTCTGTGCCCGTGCGGGGAGCCTTTCCCTTCTTTCCCGGATTGCGCCTTCCTGGCTGGTTTTCGGTGAGAGGTGGGTATATGTGACGGCGGAGGTATTCGGGGAATTCGGCTACGGGAGGCCGGGAGATATATGGGTGCTTGCGGAGAGAATGGGCTGGAGGAAGGCGTCGAGAGGGAAGCATAAGAAGGAGAGGGCGGCGGGTCTTGAGGTAGCGGAGTTCGAGGCGAGGTATTTCGGGAGGGTTCAGTCACGGAAGGATGTCATTTCCGCACCGGAGCCGGTTGCCCGGATGGCGGAGTGGCTTATGAGGTACTGGGAGCGTGCGGACGGGAAGCACAGGGACTGGCTTGAGACTCAGTTCCGGCGGGCCTTCCCGGACTTCGCGGCGGAGGAGGGCCGGAAGGCTTGAAATCGACTTTTTGTAGAGTTATTTGTAATACGTAAGGCAGACAATGGATGCTAAATTAAAACCTATTCGATGGGGTGAGGAGAAAAATCGCAAGCTTATGGAAGAGCGAGGAGTTTGTTTTGAAGATGTGGTTCTAAAAATTGAAATGGGAGAGATTCTGGACATTCTAGACCATCCGAATAAGGAGAGATATCCCGGCCAGAGAATCTTTGTGGTGGAGATAGAAGGTTATGCCTATCTGGTACCGTTTGTAGAGACGGAAGAAGAAGTATTTTTAAAAACCATCATTCCCACTCGTAAGGCTACCAAAAAATATTTGAGGAGGAAAAAGAGATGAGGTTTGATCCCGAGGAAAGGGAAATTCTGGAAAGTTTTGAAAAAGAAGAATGGCGTTCGGTGATGGATGAGGAGGAGCTTGAGCGCTACCGTAACTATGCCCGGTATACCCTGCGGAAGACCAAACGCATCAATCTTCGTATTTCCGAACGGGATTTGATAGCCATTAAAAGAATTGCTCAAGAGGAAGGCTTGCCTTATCAGACTTTAATTGCGAGCCTGATCCATAAATTTGTGGAAAAAAGATTGAGGCAAGACCTGAATGAAGCGGTCAATTCTTGACATCCCGCCCCTGATTGCCGATAATGGAAAAAGAGGGGGTGAGAAGGGATGACCGGTGAGCAGATTTTCTGGCTTGCGCTGTGCGGGCTGATCGTTCTCCCTGCGGTGATAAAGTTTACCTCCTGGCTGTTCACCGGAAAATGGCCGGAGTTCGTGGAAGATAGGCTTCCTTTGCAAAAAAACGAGCATTATCCTGGGAATCCATCTTGTCTTTGTCTGATTTGTGATCTTGATGAAGATTAGGTCACTTTCCTTTTCCTTCCGGTAAGTTTTCATATCCTGGGATTATCCTTTTCAGGAATTCGTCGGCCATTCTGTCGGCCCAGTCGTCATAAGCTTTGAGCTTTTCAGCCACGGTCTTTCCGAAGGAGACGGCGGCTTCGGCGATCTCGCCGCCCTTCTCACCCACGATCCTTCCTATCTCACCTCCCTTCTCGCCGATCCATCTGGCCCATTCGGGATGTGTGGCTCCGTAGTAGGCCACGGCCATACCCGCCGAAGCCACGGCCAGAGCCATGGCCTTCTCCGCGGCGATCTGGGCCGGAATGCCCGCGGCCTCCAGTGCGGTTACGGCCCTGGAATAGACGCTTTTCACCACTTCACGGAAACCAGCCCCTCCGGGTTTGACATCGGGGAGTTTTCTGGCGGCCGAACGAGTAAGATCGGAGAGTATTTCGGCGGCGGTTCTTACCCCCACCGCACCGGCAAACCACTTCATCTCGTCGAAAGTCACGCGGCCGAGCGAGGGCTCAAGGGTCTTTCCGGGCGGTTTTTCAAGGGCCGCTTCACCGTCCACGGCGCTTTCCATTCGCTTATGCACCCACTCAGCCATGCCCCGCAGAAAATCGGCCTTTTCAAGATGACCTGCTCCCCATTTTTCGAACCACCTGGGGTGTTAGGATTTATAATTAAAGCAATTTAAAACCATGGAGGTGAGCTATGAAAAAGTTTAGTATTGATCAAATCATCAAG
>WFPH01000034.1 GCA_015487645.1 Thermosulfurimonas sp.
CGGGGCTCAACCCGGGGGTTCACGAAATCGATCTGAACCAGGTTTTTGGCGGCCTTGCTAACGATTCCCTGCAACACATAGCGGGCCTTGGAAGTGGCTATCACCGTCAGGAGGTTTTCCCTGGGCTCGAGCTGGGGGCTCTCTTTGACGAACTCCAGAAGCGCCGCCTGGGAAGCGGCCTTTTTGATGCGGGCCTGAAAGATCTTACCGTTGTGGAAAACCAGGATGATCCTTTTTCCGGAAATAACTTCCTTTTTTAAGGATTCAGGCAACCTTTCCAGGGAATTAATTTGTAGGTTCCTTTTATGAAGGGTCTCACGAAGATAGGCCGGCAACGTAATCTTTTCGGGCATTTCCGACTCCTTTGAGAAGTCTAGCAAAAAGCGGCATTTCAAGCCCGTAACGTTCAAGTAAGACCTCATCCAGAAGAACCTGTTCGGGTTTTCCGATGTGGACCACACGCCCCCGGTAAAGGAGGGCCACCCGGTCGGCGACTTCGTAGGCCAGTTCGAGATCGTGGGTGGCCAGGACCTTGGTCTCGGAAAGAGAACGCATGAAATCTACAAACTGCCTCCTGGCCCGGGGATCCAGGTTGCTCGTGGGCTCATCCAGAAGCAAAACGCGGGGCTTCATGGAGAGCACCGTAGCCAAGGCCGCCCGGCGCTTCTCACCGAAACTCAGATGGTGAGGGCTTCTTTCCTCAAAACCCTCCAGCCCCACCCGGGAAAGGGCTTCCCGCACGCGGCAGGCCACTTCCTCTTCCGGAAGTCCCAGCTGTCGGGGTCCAAAGGCTACGTCCTCAAAGACCGTGAGAGAAAATAGCTGGTCATCGGGATCCTGAAAGAGAAAACCTATCTCAAGGCGCCGGGGATCCTTGAGTCCGGCCAGAGGTTTTCCCCGGTAAAGGACCTGGCCTTCGGGTTTCAGGAGACCGGCCAGAGAGAGAAGAAGCGTGGATTTGCCCGCGCCGTTTGGCCCCAGAATGACCAGGGACTCGCCCTCGAAAACCTCCAAATCAACCCCGCAAAGGGCCTCTCGACCCTCGGGGTAGCGATAGCAAAGCCCTTTAACCTCGAAAACCTTTTCCATTCATCCTTAATTCTAGCCCTCACCTTCCCAAAGTCCAAGAAGGCTTCCCTAGCAACCAGGTTCCGCCTTAAAGCCTCTCGAGACGGGCAAATTTGAGGTGGAGGGTCTTCTCCCCGTGCCCCAGAAAATAGACCCTGACCTTTTCCTCTCCGAGGACATCCCGCACTTCACCCTCCCCGAACCTCGGATGCCAGACCACATCCCCCGGCCGAAAGGCTCCTGAGGACTCCAGCGGAGGGGAAACCTCCTCCGGCTCCTCCCGAAAGGGCTCGTAAAGATCCGCAGACAACTCCTCAATAAAACGCGAGGGTTTGAGGATCACCCGTCCCTCTCCCGGCACATAGCCCGTGACCGGATGACAGAGAAAGAGGTTTTCCCGGGCCCGGGTCACGGCCACATAAAACAGTCTTCTTTCCTCCTCTAGATCCTCCTCGTGGCCCACGGCATAGGCCGAGGGAAAACGCCCTTCGGAAAGGGAGATCACGAAGACCGTGTGCCATTCCAGGCCTTTGGCGGAGTGGATGGTGGAGAGAACGAGATGTTCCTCATCTTCGGTCTCGGGCTCAAGCCCGGCCACCGAGGACTCCGGGGGCTCCAGGGCCAGATCGGCCAGAAAATCCGAAAGATCCTGGTACTTATGGGAAAGGGTGAGAAGGCTTTCGAGATCTCGCTCCCGTTTGGGATAGTCGTCGTGATAGATCCTCTCAAGAAGAGGCTGGTAATAATCGATGAGACGGGCCAGTCTCTCCTCGACTGAGGATATCTGCCGGAGTTCCCTTAAGGTTTCGGCCAGACGCAAAAGCCCTCTTTCGTAGGAAGGCCTGGCCGGAAATTGCCGGAGCGCCTCCACGGGATCGGAAGCCCCTCGTAGCTGAGCAATGATCCTTTCCGCGGTGCGAGGACCGACGCCTTCAAGGAGGAGTAAGACCCTGTGCCAGGAAAGGAGGTCGTAGGGGTTGAGGATGATCCTTAAGTGAGCCACCACATCTTTGATGTGAGCGGCCTCGATCAGTTTGAGGCCGCCGTACTTCACGAAGGGAATATCTCTCTTGGCCAGCTCAAGCTCCAGGTCGAAGGAATGGAAAGCCGCGCGGAAGAGCACGGCTATCTCCGAAAGGGGGACACCCTCTTCTCGGAGTTCAAGGATCCTTTCGGCGATAAAACGGCTCTGGTCCGCTTCGTCCCGGGCCCGGTAGAGCACCGGTTTACGGCCCCCCTTCCGGCGCGTGAAGAGACACTTGGTGTATTTTTCCCTGGCCCGGGCGATCACGGCGTTGGCCAGATCCAAGATGGGCTGGGTGCTGCGGTAGTTCTCCTCGAGCTTGATGATGCGGGCCCCGGGAAAGAGCTTTGGAAATTCCAGAATGTTCCGGAAATTGGCCCCTCGAAAGGCGTAGATACTCTGCGAATCATCCCCCACCACCATCACGTTTCCATGACCTTCGGCCATGAGACGCACGATCTCGGCCTGGAGACGGTTGGTATCCTGGTATTCATCCACCATGATGAACTCGAAACGTCTGGCAATTTCCTCCCGCACCCCACGATGCTCGAGGAGGACCCGGTACCAGTTGAGAAGGAGATCATCGTAATCCATGAGCTGGTGTTCCCGCTTGTAACGTTGATATTCTCCGAAAAGGCGCTCGATTTCGGGAAGATGTTCCAGAAAATGGGGGTATTCCCTTTCCAGGATCTCCTCCAGACTACGGCCCTGATTTACGGCTTTACTGAAGATGGCCGAAAGGGTGTCCTTCTTGGGAAAACGCCTTCCTTTTTCGGAAAGACCCAGGGCCGAGCGCAGGAGGTTGATGGCATCTTCGGCATCCCCCCGGTCAAGGACCGTAAAATGTGGACCGTAACCGATGAGATGACCGTACTCGCGTAGCATCTGGTGGGAAAGCGAATGGAAGGTTCCCCCAGAGACCCGCTCACAGGAGGCATCGAGGACCAGGGCCGCCCGGCGTAGCATTTCGCGGGCCGCCTTACGGGTAAAGGTGAGGAGAAGGATGCGTTCGGGAGGCACGCCTTCCTCCACCAGCCGGGCCACCCGATAGACCAAGGTCCTGGTCTTTCCGGAGCCGGCCCCCGCAATCACCAGAATGGGCCCAAAAAGGGTGCGAACGGCCTCAAGCTGGGCCGGATTTAGTTCTCTCGCGTAGTCTACTCGCCTTCCCATCATAGGTCCCCTGTAGTATAATCCGCCCCAAGGATCTTTTAAATTCCCAGGAGTAACCCTGTGGAAAACTCGGTGAAAAAAAGAAGCCCGAAGATTAAACCAAATTTTCAACAACCATTTTCACAGGAACTAATGCTTTATTTTAAGCGACTTAAAGCAGAGTTATCTATATCATGAAGAAAGATCACCCCATCATAACAATTCTTTTTAAAGGGGTTTAAGCTATGAAGATCATCTTAGACCGGGAAAAATTTTTGAAGGTCCTCAATCGGGTCCAGGCCGTGGCGGACCGAAAGTCCTCCATGGCCATCCTTTCCACCGTGTTGATCGAGGCCCGGGAAGGGGGACTCTCCCTTTCGGCCACGGATCTAGAAATCGGTTACCGGGGAACCCTCACGGCCGAGGTGGAAGGCGAAGGGGCCTTCTGTCTTCCGGCCAGAAAGCTTTACGAAATCGTGAAAAGCTATCCCTTCGAGACCTTGATCCTGGAGGGCGAGGCCCAGGAAGGGATCCATATCAAAGATCTTGAGGGTGATATCTCCTATCGGCTTTCGGTCTTTCCGGCGGAGGATTTTCCCAGTCTCCCGGAAATCTCAGGAGAGACCGTGATAGAGATTCCGGGCGAGACTCTGGAGGCCATGATCGAAAAGACCCTCTACGCCGCGGCGACCGATGAAGCCCGTTACGCCCTTTCCGGTCTCCTGGTGACCAGAGAGGAAAACAAGTTCCGGCTTGTGGCCACGGATGGACACCGTCTTTCACTTATCGATCAGGAAGTTCCGGGAGTGGAAAATTTGCCCCTTGAGGAAGGGGTCATTGTGCCGCGGAAGGCGGCCCAGGAGATCAAGCGGATCGCGGCCGAGGAGGTGGTGGTAAGAATTGGGGTGCAGGAGAACCACTTTGTGGTTTCCTCCTCGGAGGGCCTTCTTCTGGCCCGCCTGATTGAGGGGCAGTTTCCGGACTACCGGGCGGTCATTCCTCGGGAAGCTGGAAAGAGGGTCTTCGTCCATCGCGAAAGACTTTCCGAGGCCCTCAAGCGGGTGACTCTCCTTTCCACGGATAAATACCGCGTGGTCCGTTTTGATTTTGCTCCGGGAGAGGTGGTGCTTACGGGAAGTGGTGGCGAACTCGGCGAGGCCCGGGAGAGGCTCTCGCTGGCCTATGAGGGTGAGCCCTTCGCCATCAACTTCAACGCCAAATATCTTCTGGATGTCTTTCAGGTGATGGAATCCGAAGAGGTCGAGCTTGATATAGGCTCGGAGAGGACCCCCTGTCGCATTACCGGTCCGGACGATCCCGGTTTTCTGGCCCTGGTCATGCCCATGGCCGTCTAGAGAGGTTTCGTCTCATGGAAAGGGAGTACGGTGCGGAAGCCATAAGGGTCCTTTCCGGTCTTGAAGGGGTCCGGGTCAGGCCGGCCATGTACATTGGTTCCACCGGGCCGGATGGGTTTCACCACCTCCTCTGGGAGGTGCTGGACAACTCCGTGGACGAGGCCCTGGCCGGCTACTGCACTGAAATAAAGGTTATTCTGCACGCCGATGGCTCGGCCACCGTGGAGGACAACGGACGGGGTATCCCAGTGGATATTCATCCCCAGGAAGGCGTTTCAGCCCTGGAAGTGGTCATGACCCGGCTTCACGCCGGCGGGAAGTTCGAGAAGTCGGCCTACAAGGTTTCAGGTGGCCTCCACGGAGTGGGGGTCTCGGTGGTGAATGCC
>WFPH01000035.1 GCA_015487645.1 Thermosulfurimonas sp.
CGCCACCCTCAAGATCCGGGATCTCCTTTCTCTTGAACCTGGGGACGTCCTGGTTCTAGAGGAAAAAATGGACGAGCCTCTTACGGTCACCATTGAGGACATTCCCAAGATCAAGGGTGAATTAGGAGTTTACCGGAAATATAAGGCCATCAGGGTCCAGGAATTTGTCCAGGTGAAAGAATAAGGGAATAGGAGGCCGCCATGAGCGAAGATCTCAAGGAGGAAGCCCAGGGGCAAGAGAGTCAGGAAGATCTCCTTCAGGAAACCGCCGAGCAGGGGGCTTCGGAGGAGAAGCCCGAGGAAGGGAAAGAAGCGGAAAACGGGGCCGGGGAGGCTCCCCAGGAGGGCTCCTCGGAAGAGGATCTCATGGCCATGTGGGAAGAGGCCCTGAAGGAAGCCGGTGGAGGCGGGGAGGGGGAGAGTTCGGCACCCGCGGAGGAGGAAGTTTCTGAAAAGGAACCGATAGAAGTGGCAACCCCGGAGCTCAAAGAGTTCAAAGAAGCCCCTGCGGAAGGTCCTCACCCGGATCTGGAATTCATCCTGGATATTCCGCTTGAGGTCTGGGTGGAAATCGGGCGCACCAAAATGGTCATCAACGATCTTTTGAAGCTCACCCAGGGTTCTATCATCGAACTCAACAAGATGGCCGGGGAACCGGTGGAGATATACGTAAATGGCAAACTCATGGGGAGAGGAGAGGTCGTGGTGGTAAATGATCGTTTCGGGGTGAGATTGACGGAGATCTTGAGTCCCCAGGAAAGGATACGCAAGCTGGGGGAGCGTTGATGTCTGCGGTCCTTTACCTCAAGGTACTGGGAGCTACCTTTCTGGTTTTGGGGCTCTTTCTGGTGCTCTTCTATTTCTTGAGGAAGGGTCGGATGGGATGGTCCCAGGGCTCCGGGGAGATAGAAATTCGGGAGATCAGGGCCCTGGACCTTAAGCACCGCCTAGCCCTGGTAAGGGTGCGGGATCGGATTTTACTTCTCGGACTCTCGGAGAAGGGAGTTGCTCTTCTCAAGGAGTGGCCGGATGAGGTCGCTTAGGCTTTCCCTGGTCCTTTTCCTGTTCTGGGCCTCTCCGGCTCTGGCCGTGACCCTCCCAGCGGTAAGACTTTCTCTCGAGCCCGCTAAAGGGCCGGAACAGGTGGCTCCGGTCCTTCAGATACTTCTGCTCCTGACCGTCCTTTCCGTGGCCCCGGCCCTTCTTCTCATGCTGACCTCCTTTACGCGTCTGGTGGTGGTCTTCAGCCTCCTGAGACACGCCCTCGGGACTCAGCAGACCCCCCCGAATCAGGTGCTCATTTCCCTGGCCCTCTTCCTGACCTTCTTCATTATGGCGCCGGTCTTTAAAGACGCTTACCAGAGGGCTATCCAGCCTTATCTCGACCATCAAATCACCGAAGAAGAGATGTTCAGGGAGGCCCTGAAACCCTTTCGCCAGTTCATGCTCAAGAACACCCGGGAGAAGGATCTGGCCCTTTTCGTAAAGATTCGGGGAGAGAAGAGACCGGAAACGCCCGAGGAGGTCTCCACCCTTTCGCTTATTCCGGCCTTCATGATTAGCGAGCTTCGAACGGCTTTTGAGATAGGTTTTCTACTTTATCTTCCTTTCCTGATCATTGACATGGTGGTCTCGAGCGTTCTTCTTTCCATGGGAATGCTCATGCTTCCGCCCATGATGATTTCTCTGCCGCTGAAACTACTTCTTTTCGTTTTGGTGGATGGCTGGAATATCCTGGTTGGCTCGCTGGCCAGGAGTTTCTTTTGATCGGGAGGTTTGAGCCCATGACCGAGCAGACCGTGGTCCATCTTGCCCGCCAGACGGTGGAGCTCACCCTGATGCTCTCGGCCCCCATGTTGCTTGCGGGCCTGGTGATCGGATTGATAATCAGTATCTTTCAAGCGGTCACCCAGATTCAGGAAATGACCCTGACCTTCGTGCCCAAGATCGTGGCCGTGATGGTGGCCCTGCTTTTGGCTTTCCCCTGGATGATGAAAAAGCTCATCGAGTTTACCCAGAATCTCATCCTGAACATTCCGGGATTTCTCCAATGAAGGGAGACCTGTTAGCGGATCTGCTTCCCTGGGCTTACACCCTGGTTTTGGTCTTTGCTCGAACTTCTTTCTTTCTTTTCTTTATGCCCCTTCTGGGGAGCGTGACACCCCCTCTTGTGAGAGCTGCTCTTTCGTTAGTCCTCTCGCTGGCCTTGATTTTCGTCCTTCCCCGACCGGTTGCTCCACCGCCCACTCTGTTTGAGGTCTGCTGGGCCCTGGCCTGCGAGGCCCTTTTAGGACTGAGCCTGGCTTTCCTCCTTCGGGTGATCTTTGCCGGGATCCAGCTCGGCGGCGAGTTGGTGGGGATGCAGATAGGTTTCGGCGTGGCTCAGGTCATAGATCCCGTAACCGGTATTCAGGCCCCCATCCTGGCTCAGCTCACCTACCTCGTGGCTTTTCTCCTTTTTCTAGTCTTTGATCTCCATCACCCTTTTTTTAGGGCCCTGGGGGAGGGCTTGCGGTATTGGCCACCGGGAAGCCTCAGGCCGGATCCCCGACTTTTTCTCTTTCTTACCAAAGAGGGCCTGACTCTCTTTGGGATCTCCCTTAAGATCCTGGCCCCTCTTCTGGCCTTCATGCTCCTGATCCAGATAGCCCTGGGAGTGGTCTCCCGGTTTGTTCCTCAGATCAATATTATGATCGTGAGTTTCCCTCTCACTACGGGTCTGGGGCTCCTTTTCTTCGGGCTTACCCTTATGCTGGTCCCGAAGGTTCTTTCCCCGGCCTTCGGTCGCGCGGTAGGTCTCTTCCCTTTGATCTTCAAAGCCTTCGGAGGTTAGCTTGCCCGAGGAGCCTCTCCAGGAGCGAACCGAGGAACCTACGCCACGAAGGCGGGAGGAGGCCCGCAAGCGAGGCCAGGTGGCCCGGAGCAGGGAGCTGGCCTCGGTGGCGGTCCTGGGCACGAGCGTGCTAGCCTTTGTCCTGGCCGGAGGTTTTATGCTGATCCAGCTACGCCTGGCCTTACAGTTTTTCCTGGGAGGCCCTTTCCGTAGTCTGGACGTTCCGGAGGCCTACCTTTCCCTGAAATACGCTTTCAAGTATAGCGCTCTGGGATTGGCTCCCGTCTTTGTCCTTCTGTGTTTGGCCGCCTTCCTGGCCCACTTTCTCCAGACCGGAGGGGTGGCGGCCTGGGAGGCCCTGGCTCCCAAGGCCGAGCGTATCAATCCCGTTGAGGGGTTCAAGAGGCTGTTTTCCCTTACGGCCCTCGTGGAACTTGTCAAATCTCTGGCCAAGATTGTCATAATTTCGACGGTGGCTTATCTAGTGATCCGCCACCACCACGAGGAGATTCTAACCCTTATGGGAGAGGATCTCCGGGGCTTTGCGGCCAGCCTTTATCTCCTTTCCCGGGATCTGGTCTTGAAATTGCTTATGGCTCTTACAGCTTTGGCCATCCTGGATTTCTTTTTTCAGCGCTGGGATGTGGAGAGGAAGCTTCGCATGACCAGGGAGGAACTCAAAGAGGAACTCAAACAGACCGAGGGTGATCCCCTGGTGCGGTCCCGCATCCGGCAACTCCAGCGGGAGATAGCCCGGCGGCGTATGATGGCCGAAGTCCCCAAGGCCGATGTGGTCATCACCAACCCGGAACATGTGGCGGTGGCCCTCAGGTATGAGATGGGGACCATGCCGGCCCCGGAACTGGTAGCCAAGGGGCAGGGGTATCTGGCCCAGAGGATCAAAGAGATTGCCCGGGAGGCCGGGGTACCCATTGTGGAGGATCCCCCGCTCGCCCGTCTCATCTACAGCCGGGTGGAGGTGGGGGAGTTCATCCCGGAGGATCTCTATCGGGCCGTGGCTGAGGTCCTGGCTTATGTATATCGGCTGAAGGGTAAGAGGGTTTCGTGATGCCGGAGGGGGTCCTGCCTCTTAAAAGATATCTCGATCCCAGCAACGCCGCGGTAGCCGCGGGGGTGGTGGGGTTGCTTACCATTATGGTCTTCCCGGTGCCCCGCGGACTCATGGATATCTTCCTGGCTTTAAGTTTTACCGTCTCCCTCACCATCCTCCTTATGTCTATGTACATTGTGAAGCCTCTGGACTTTACGGCCTTTCCGGCCCTTCTCCTGGTGACCACCCTCTACCGTCTTTCTCTCAACATTGCCACCACCCGGCTCATTCTCTTGCATGGTCACGAGGGCCCTTACGCGGCCGGTAAGGTCATCATGAGTTTTGGACAGTTCGTGGTGGGGGGAAACTATGTAGTGGGAGCCATCGTCTTTGCCATCCTGGTCATCATCAACTTTGTGGTCATCACCAAGGGTGCCGGGCGAATCGCAGAGGTGGCCGCCCGGTTCACCTTGGACGCCATGCCCGGCAAACAGATGGCCATCGATGCCGATCTCAACGCCGGTCTCATCGACGAAGCGGAAGCCCGGCGTAGACGGGAGGAGATACGGAAAGAAGCCGAGTTCTACGGCGCCATGGATGGTGCCAGCAAGTTCGTCCGCGGAGAGGCGGTGGCCGGGCTCATCATTACCAGTATCAATATCATTGCCGGGCTGGTGATAGGGGTGGTTCAGAAAGGGTTGCCCCTTTCCGAGGCGGCTAAGTCTTATACTCTGCTCACCATCGGTGATGGTCTGGTTTCCCAGATTCCGGCCCTGATCGTTTCAACTTCCGCGGGTATCATCGTGAGCCGGGCGGCCTCCGAGTCCGGCATGGGGCGAGACTTTGCCCGGCAGTTTGCCGCCCGGCCGGAGGCCCTGGCCATGGCCGCGGTGGCGGTTTTCTTCGTGGGGCTTCTTCCGGGATTGCCCACCCTCCCTTTTACGGTTCTGGCCTTCGGTGTGGGGAGCCTGGCCTACATCTCC
>WFPH01000036.1 GCA_015487645.1 Thermosulfurimonas sp.
AAGATCCAGTTACCCAAAATGGTGCGGCCCTCTCCGGAAGTCTTCCGGAAAGCCCTTGAGGGTCGGCGCCTGAAGGGGATCTCCCGAAAGGGAAAACTCCTGATCTTCGATTTCGGGAAAGAGAGCCTCCTCGTGCATCTCGGCCTCACCGGGGCCCTCGTTTACCAGAAAGATGGCCATCGTCCCCCTCATACCCATGTGATCCTGAGCTTCGATGAAGGGTATCTCCTCTACACGGATTTAAGGCAGTTCGGCTGGCTGGAGGTGGTCGAAAGCCGGCGGCTTCCGGAACACAGGTTTTACGCCTCCCTCGGCCCGGATGCCCTGGAGATCGGATATGCAGAATTTGAGAGCCGGCTCCTTCGTTCCCGTCGGGGCATAAAGGCCCTCCTGCTCGATCAGAAGGTCATCGCGGGTCTGGGGAACATCTATACGGACGAGGCCCTTTTTCGGGCCGGGATTCACCCGGAAAGGAAAGCCGCCAGTCTCACGAGAGCGGAGGTCCAGGCCCTTTATCAGGCTATCCAGGAGGTCCTCAACCTAGCCCTTGAGCTTCGTGGTTCTTCGGTGAGAAACTACGTGGACGGTACCGGGACCCCCGGTCGGTTTCAGGAGGAACATTTGGTCTACGGAAAACGGGGACGGCCCTGCCCCCGCTGCGGTACCCCGCTGGCGTACCGGGTGGTGGCTACCCGGGGTACCACTTTCTGCCCCCGTTGTCAAAAATGAAGGTTAGGAAATTGCTCCACAAAAGCCAAAAAGTCTTTTTCAGGTAGAGGAGGAGAGTAAAGATATCCTTGAATTTCTTCCACCCCTAAACCTTGGAGAAAGGCAAGCTGTTCTTTGCGCTCCACACCTTCGGCCACCACACTTTTCCCTAAACTACGGCTCAAGGAAACGATGGCCATTACCACTTGTGAGTCTTCCCGGCTCTGGGGTAGTTCTTTCACAAAAGAGTAGTCAATCTTTAACACCCGGGCTGGAATGCGTTTGAGATAGGCAAAAGAGGAGTATCCCGTACCAAAATCATCAAGAGCCACACTTACTCCCAAGGATTCAATTTCTTGAAAGATCTCTTCTGCTTCCGGCCCCGCCTCAAGCAGAAGGCTTTCCGTGATTTCTATTTCTACCTTTTGTGGATCCAGCTGGTTTTCGGAAAGGGCCTTATTAAGGACCCCAAGGAAACTCCCCTCCTTAAACTGCCGTACCGAAAGATTAAAGGATCCTTTTAGAGAGTAAGGAAAGCGGCGCAAAAAGGCGAGAGTTTCTTTTATAACCCAGTGTCCTACTTCTACAATAAGACCGCTTTCTTCAAGCAAGGGAATGAAAAGACCCGGGGAAAGAATCCCTTTTTGGGGATGTTCCCAGCGCAGGAGGGCTTCAAACCCTGTAATTTGGGAAAGGGAAATGTTTATTCGAGGCTGAAAATAGAGGCAAAATTCACCGCGTTCAAGAGCTTTCTCTAGTTCCGCTAGCAAACTGAATCTTTCCTGGGTCTTTTGGGTAAGATGAGGAGAATAAAAGATGGTACTCCCTGGGCCTGTGTGTTGTGCTTTACGCAGGGCAAGCTCGCTTGTGGCAAGTAGATCTTTGGGAGAGCGGGCATCCTGAGGAAAGAGGCTTAAGCCATAGGAAAAAGAAATCTTAAAGGGGTGTTTATTTACTCGTATAAAGGAAGAAAGAACCTTTTGAAAATTTTTGAGCCAGGAGAAGTTTCTTTCTCCTGGCTCTAGGAGATAAGAAAAGGCAAAACTATCTGGATCAATTCGGGCTACGGTTCCTTTGGCCGAAGGTATTAACTGGGAAAGTCTTGAGGCCACCTCCTTGAGGACTTGGTCTCCCGCAAGGTGTCCTTCGGTTTGATTGAAGAGGGAGAACCGATCTATATCAAGCGTGATGAGGGCAAGATTTAAGCCCATTTTTTGGGCTACCGAGATCTCGTGTTCTAAAGAAGCAAGGAAATAGCGTCGGTTGGGAAGACCGGTGAGCTCATCCCAGAAGAGGGCTTCCTCAAGCCGGCGACTTTTCTGGATGTATATATAGCCTAGGGAAAGATCACGAGCTATTTCTTCAAGAAGTTTTATTTCCGAAGGAGTAAAAAAAGAAGCCTTCTGAGAGGCCAGACAAAGGCTCCCTTTTTCTTCAATTTCTAAAGGGAATACAGCAAGAGAAGAGAGTCCCAAATTTTTAAGCCTTTCAATCCAGGGTTCTTTGGGCGACTGACGTTTTAAATTTCCCAAGATGATAGATTCTTGAGGAAGAAAAAAACTGTAGGTATCTTTAAAAGAAAGGAATTCTTTTTCTATTTCTGATTTCCCAAAAATTGCAACAAGCGAATCTTTCTTTCCTTCTTTGATTATTACCCAAGCTAGGGTAAAATCTCCTTCACGCACCAGAATTTCACAGGCTCGCTGAAAGAGAGGTTTTATTTCTTCTCTTTCCTCAAAAATAAGGAGATTGATTTCTCGCAAGAGTGAATATATACGGTTAAGTCGTTTTAGTTCGCGAAGATACTCTTTAAAGGCCTTCTCTTGGACTTCGGCGTAGATTTCAGAAAATTCTAAGGCAAACAAAAAGAAAATACGTGTTAAGGCCTGGAGCTCCTTGCGGGAAAATTCCTTTTCTGTTTCTTGCCAGATAAACCAGAGGGCCTCTTTTACTTCTTTAAGAGATCCGCCTTGGGAGAAAAAATTTCGAACCGCTGTTTTTAGACTTGCCAACTTTTTGGAGGGATTTCTTATATATTCAAGAAATTGAGGAAAGATTTGGTAAAACAAAGAACTTTTTTCTCGGAGATCTTGTTTGAAGTTTTCGTTTTGGGCAGATTTCTTGAGTGTTTTGAAAAGGGCTTCGAGAAGGAATTTATCCTCTGTAGAGAAAAATTCCTTTGTGGGCCTATTTTTCATATTTGTTAATCTTATCAAGTTAGCCCCTGCTTATCAACTCCTTCCCTCGCCCGGATATGGGGTTTACATTAAAATAAATAGTGACCTTTTAAAGGAGGAATAAGCCGATATGGAAATGTTTCCTGTCAGCGAAGAAAAATTGAGGCTTCTGGTGGAAGAAATAGTGGAAGAGAAGCTTCTGGAATTATTTGGGGATCCGGATGAGGGCCTGGAGGTACTTCCTGAGCTTATTGAACGGCTTAAAAAACAAAGGGAACGGGTGAAGGCTGGAGAAAGGGGTATTCCCCTTGAGGAAGCAGTACGTGCCTTGGGACTTGAGTAGTGAGCTATCGGATTCATCTTCTTCCCGAGGCCCTGAAAGATCTTTCGCGGCTGGATAGATCCGCAAGTCGACGAGTTATAACCAAACTTAAATGGTGGGCTGAAAATTTCGAAAGCCTTACACCTGAACCCCTTAAAGGTCCCTTGGAGGGATTTTATAAACTTCGGGTGGGAAACTATCGAGTTATTTGCGAAATTATTTTCCAAGAAAAGCTCATAATCGTTCATGCTGTAGGTCATCGCAGAGATATATACCGAAAACGTTCCGATCTCCCTTAGACTTAAATCCTTCCCTCGCCCGGATATGGGGTTTACATTAAAATTATGAAACGTCGGGATATTGTCCGTATAAGCGACATCCTAGACCAAATCCAGAGCTATCTTCCCGGAGCCAATACCTACTTGGTGGAGAAGGCCTACGTTTTCGCCGCCAAGGCCCATGCCGGCCAGATTCGAAAATCCGGCGAACCTTATCTCGCCCATCCCCTGGCGGTGGCCTATATCCTTTCCCAGATGCGGCTCGATCTCCCCACCATTGCGGCTGGGCTCCTGCACGATACGGTGGAGGATTCCGCCACCACCATTGAGGATATCCGCAAGCACTTCGGGGAAGAAGTGGCCCTCATCGTAGACGGGGTGACCAAACTTTCGGCTCTGCCCACCTCCAGTCGGCTCCACCAGCAGGCCGAAAACTTCCGGAAGATGCTGCTTGCCATGGCCAAGGACCTGCGGGTCATCCTGGTGAAGCTCGCGGACCGGCTGCACAACATGCGGACGCTCGAGTATCAGCCGGAGCACAAGCGGCGTCGTATAGCTCAGGAAACCCTGGATATTTACGCTCCGCTGGCTAGCCGCCTGGGAATCGACTGGCTTAAACGGGAGCTTGAGGATCTGTCCTTTAGGTACCTCTACCCCGAGGACTACGAGAGGCTTAAGACCGAGGTGGAAAAACGGCTTGAGGAAGCCCAGGCCTATGTGGAGGAGGTCAAAACCCTCATCCGCCAGACCCTTGAAAAGCATGGGATCAAGGCCCGGGTCCTGGGCCGGGCCAAACACCTCTGGAGCGTTTACCGCAAGCTCGAGCGTTACGGTCTTACTATCGACCAGCTGGATCAGATCTATGATCTCATCGGCTTTCGGGTGATCGTGAAGACGGTCAAGGAATGCTACGAGGTCCTAGGCATCATTCACGCCCTCTGGCCGCCCATTCCGGGGCGTTTCAAGGATTACATCAGTCTTCCGAAGCCCAATCTTTATCAGAGTCTTCACACTACGGTCCTAGGTCCCAAGGGCAAACGGATCGAGATTCAAATCCGCACCGAAGAGATGGACCGTATCGCCAATGAGGGTATCGCCGCTCACTGGCTCTATAAGGAGGGGGCCATCCTTTCTCCGGGGCAGGCCAGGAAGTTTGAGTGGCTTGAGCGCCTGGTGGAACTCCAGAAGGAGCTCCAGAATCCCCGGGAGTTTCTGGAATCCTTACGGATGGACCTTTTTCCGGAGGAGGTCTATGTCTTTACCCCTCAAGGAGACATCAAGGTGCTCCCTCGGGGGGCTACTCCGGTGGACTTTGCTTACGCCATCCACACCGAAGTGGGGCACCACTGTGCCCGGGCCTGGGTAAATGGCCGGTTGGTGCCGCTGGACTATAAGCTCCAGACCGGGGATATCGTCAAAATAGACACCTCTCCGCAACATCGGCCCAGTCGCGACTGGCTTAAATTCGTGAAGACCAGCCGGGCCCGTAGCCGCATACGCCAGTGGTTGCGCACGGAAGAGAAGGAACGGGTGGTAGCGGCCGGCCGGGAGATGCTGGCCCGGGAGTTTCGGAAACATCGGAAAAATGTTTCCGAGTTTCTGGAATCCGAAAAAGCCCTAGAGGTAGCCCGTAAGTTCAACCTCAAGAGCGTGGAGGATCTTCTGGCGGCCGTGGGTTACGGTAAGCTCACGCCCCTTCAGGTGCTCAAGAAGTACCTCGGAGAGGAAAAAACCGAGGAACCAACTAAGATAGTTTGCGAAAAGGTACCTGAGACCGGGGAGTACCGCTGTACCGGTGAGGTTCTCCTCATGGACGGGACCCGGGATGTGCTCTTCCATCTCAGCCGGTGTTGCAATCCCGTGCCCGGCGACGAAGTGGTGGGTTACATCACCAGGGGGCGAGGGATCTCGGTCCACCGCGTAAATTGTCCCAACGTGGCCCTTCTGGATGATGAGCGCAAGATAGAGGTCCGTTGGGAAAAGGCCGACGGGCAGGTGCATCCGGTTCGACTTTCAGTGATCACTCAGGATCGGAAGGGGATGCTGGCTGCCGTTTCCAGCGCGGTGAGCGCCGCAGAGGCCAACATCCTTAAAGCCGAGGTCCAGACTACCCCCGACCGTCGGGCCATCTTCGATATGGTGGTAGAGGTCACGGACCGGCGCCACCTTGAGAAGATCATGGCTAACGTCCGGTCCGTGGATGGGGTCCTTAAGGTGGAAAGGCGTCTGGCCTAACGCACGGCCTTCTGTACCTTACCGGCCTTGATACACCGGGTGCAGACCCGCATCCTTTTCACCTGACCGTTGGGGAGACGCACCCGCACCCGCTGGAGATTAGGATACCACCAGCGACCGGAACGCTTGGCCGAGTGGCTGATCTGGTGACCGGTATGGGGACGCTTGCCGCAGATCTGGCAGATCCTGGCCATCTTTTCTCCTCCTAACCTAGAAATTCCCTCCCAACTGGAAGTTCCAGTTGCTGCTGTCCTCGCCGGGCTTCTTATCTATATTCCATCCGAACTCGATCCGCAAGGGGCCCATAGGCGAAAGCCACCGGATACCGAACCCCACACTCTTGCGGAGCTCCGAGCTATCGAAACCGTGGGCCTTGTCCCAGACCGTACCGGTGTCGAAAAAGAGAACCCCTTTAAGGTTGATGCTCTTGATAAGGGTGAAGATGGTCTCGGTCTGGAGAAAGGCCATGCGGGTGCCCCCGATGCGTTCGCCGGTGTCCGGATCAATGGGACTCACGTCTCCGTAACGGTAACCCCGGATGGAATTGAGGCCCCCCAGGAAAAACCTCTCATAGACCGGGACCTTCTTGCCGGACCCCTCGGTGATATAGCCGGCTCCAAAGTGGAGGTGTCCTATGAAACCAAAGAGTAAGGGGAAATAGAGGTGTCCTTGATACACGGTCTTGAGGTATTCACTGTCTCCGCCTAGGAACTGCCCGGCCAGCTCGAAGTCTAGCTGGTGTAACATACCTTTGGTGGGCACGAACCAGCGATTACGGGTATCGTAGACCAGTCCGGCCTCGAGCGCGCTGGTGATTTTGATGTCAATCGATTCTTTGATGATGTCTGAGACGTAGGGGTTGAGATCGGTAAGATCCGTATCGTCGTAACGGTATCCTCCATAGACTCGGAGGTCAGGGGTGAGGGGGTAGCCTACGCGGAAGCTCCCCCCGGAGGACTCCCGGGTGAAGTCCTCGTATTCCCGGCTCCAGTTGTAAAGGCTTAGGGCCAGAGAAAACTTGGTGTCCCTGAAATAAGGCTCCACGAAACTCAAGGCGTAACGGCTGGAGCGGGTGCCGAGGATGCCCTGGAAGGAAAGGGTCTGGCCCTTACCCAGGAAGTTGCGCTGGGAGATCTGGCCCATGAAAATGAGTTTGTCCACGGAGCTGTAGCCCGCCCCGATACTGAAGGTCCCGGTGGGCTGTTCCTTGACCTTGACCCGGATATCCATGAGGTTTTCCTGTACGCCCTTTTCCTTCTCAAAGCTCACATCTTCGAAATAACCCAGACGACGCAGGCGGGCCTCGCTCTTCTTGAGACGACTGGCGCTGAAAGGTCTCTGTTCCACCACCAAAAGCTCGCGCCGGATGACTTTGTCTCGGGTCTTGGTGTTCCCCACGATCTCTATCCGGTTGACATAGACCATTGGCCCTCGGTCTACCTTAAAGGTCACATCCACCGTGTGGGTATCCCGATGGCGCTTGAGTTCAGGATCTACTTTGGCGTAGGCGTAGCCCTTGTCCGCGAAGAGATCCGCTATGCGCATCTGGTCGCGCCGTAGGGCTTCCCGGCTGAAGTACTTTTCCTTGGGGAGCGTGAGTTCCTTGTAGATCTTCTCTTTAGGAAAGAGGTCCTGAAGGACTTCCACCTTGCCCACCCGGTAGCGGGGACCTTCCTCGATGGGTATGGTGATATAGACCCAGCCCCCTTCCTCCCGGATCTTGGGTTCCCCCACCCGGGCCTCAATGTAGCCATGGTTCTGATAGAAAGTCTCGATTTTTTCGAGATCCCGGTAAAGAAAGGCCAGACTGTACACTCCGGGTTCGGCCGCCGGCTCCGGTGAAATGAATCCTTTCACGGTCTGAGCCACCTTCTTGACCCAGGAGAAGGGGGTCTTTTCGCTTACCGAAAGGAGCTTCTTGAGTTTCTTGTCCGAGAAGGCCCGGTTTCCGACAAACTCGATCTTTTTGATGTAAAGCTTCCGCCCTTCCTTGATCCGGAAGACCACTTTTACCCGGCGTCCCGCCAGCGTTTTGATCTCAGGGGTGACCCGAGTGTGGTAGTAACCTTTTTGCTGGTAGACCGCCTTGATGGTCTCGGCGGCCTTGTCCACCTCTTTGAGGTTCAGAACCGAAAGGGGTTTGAGCTCGATGACCTTTTTGAGATCCGCGCTGCTTATGGCCTTATTGCCCTCAAAGACGATCTCGCGGATGATCGGCTTCTCAAGAACCACGTAGGTGAGGACCAACCCTTTCTCGCTCTCTTCAACCTCCGCCTGGACATCCTCGAAGTAGCCCAATTTGTAAATATTTTTGATGTCTTCTCTAATCTTTTCAGGCTCGAGAAAATCCCCGGGCTTGGTGGAGACCTTGGCCAGGATGACTTCCTCGTCCACCCGTAGATTGCCTTTGACCCTGACGGCTACCACTTTTTTCTTTTCTAGGATGCCGGCTACCAGAGCCTCGCCGGCCTTCTCCTCGAGCTCCGGCCAGTCCGAAAGGGCTCCAGCAAGATAGGTGTGTCTCGGATAGGCCCAGTCTTTGCGGAGGAAAGAGAAATCTAGGCTTACCTGTCCTCCGATCTCTGTGACCGTCCCCCAGACCGCGGCCACGAAGCCCTCATCTTCGAGTACCCGACGCAGATCTTCGCCGGCCGGCGGAGGGCTTTTGCGGATCTCCACCCTGAAACCCTGGGCCTTGAGGCTTTCTACCAGGCTTTCCTCAAGACGTTTAATGAGGATCGGCCGAGCGCTAGGCCCCCGATAGGTGAGCTTATAGAAAACCAGAGGGAGGTGAAGCTTCAGCTGGGAATGGGCTGTTTGTGGGGAGAGAAAAAAGATAGCCCATAGGAGGAGAAAACTAAGCCTCAAGAGAGACCAGCTTTTCAAAGGAGACCTCCTTAAGCTTCCCAGCTTCGAGACGCAGTATGCGGTCCATCCTGGCCGCCAGCTCCATATTATGTGTGACCACCACCAGGGTAGTATCATATTTCTGGTTCAATTGCAAAAGGATCTCGGTCACTTCCCGGGCACTTTCGGCGTCGAGGTTGCCGGTGGGCTCATCCGCAAGGACCAATCGAGGCTCAAGGAGAAGGGCCCGGGCCATGGCCGCCCGTTGTCTCTCTCCTCCTGAGAGGTCGTTTATGCGATGGTGCAGGCGCTCGGAAAGGCCCAGACGGGAAAGTAGATCCTCGGCCCGCCGGCGGATCTCGGGCCGGGGAAGTCCGGCCAGCAAACCCGGTAACATGACGTTTTCCAGGGTGTCGAACTCCGGAAGGAGGTAGTGAAACTGGAAGACGAACCCCAGATGTCGGTTACGATAAGCCGAAAGGGCTTCGTCCGAAAGATCCAGGATATTTTCTCCGAAGTGCAGGATGCGGCCTTCGGTAGGCCGATCGAGGCCTCCCAAAAGCTGGAGGAGGGTAGTTTTGCCTACTCCCGAAGGTCCTACGATGGCCACCTTCTCCCCCGGCCAGACCGTAAGCTCGATTCCCTTAAGTATTTCGAGTTCTCCCTCGGGGTGAGGAAAGACCTTGCGGAGCCCCTCGGCTTTGATGGCCGGCACCCTAGCCATGTCGTAGGACCTCCGCCGGGGGAAGCTTGGCGGCCTGGCGGGCCGGAAAGAGGGCAGCCAGCAGGGTGAGCACGAGAGCGGAGATCACGATGATGACCACATCCGAGGCCTCCACCCTTACCGGAAGGTAATCCACGGGGTAAACGTCACTGGGAAGCTTTATGACCGGGTAGCGAGACAGAAAGGCGCAGAGGGCCAAGCCCAGGCCAAGGCCCAGGCTGGTACCGATAGCCCCCAGAAGGATCCCGGAAAGAAGGAAGACGCGCAGGATGATTCTTTCTGTGGCGCCCAGAACCTTGAGAAGCGCGATATCCGGGCGTTTTTCCGAAACCAGCATGACCAGGGCCGCCACGATGTTGAAGGCCGCCACCACCACGATCAGGGTCAGCACCACGAACATGCCGGTCTTTTCCAGTTTCAGGGCTGAAAAAAGGCTGCGGTTCAGGGTCTGCCAGTCCACCACGTAGTAAGGATAACCCAGGGCCGCGGAGAGCTTGCGGGCCAGATCGTGGGCCTTAAAAGGGTCGCGGAGCTTGATCTCCAGCCCAGTCACGCCCGCCCCGAGACCTCCGATCTTCTGGGCCACGGGAAGGGGCACCAGGGCCAAGGAGAGGTCGAAGTCGTAGAGCCCGGTTTCGAAAATGCCCACCACCTTGAGGGTGCTGAAACGGGGCATGAGCCCTAGGGGAGTGACCCGGCCCCGGGGTAGGAGGAATCGCACCCGGTCTCCCACGGAAACCCCCAACCTCTCGGCCAGTCTTTTCCCGAGGAGGACCGGAGGAGGTTCGGTCTCCGAGGTGAGGCGGCCGGATATGATCCGCAGGGTTTTCATTCGTCGGGCCATCTCGAAGGGTAAGCCCTTGAGGATGACACCGGCCTCTCCGGAAGAAGAGATCACCAGCCCCTGCTGGGAGACAAAGGGGTAGATTTCCTCGATGAGAAAGCCCTCTTTCTCGGCCTTTTTCTGGATCCGGGATTGCACTTTGGCAAACTCCACGAAGGGGCCTCCCAGGCGCTCCACCACCACGTGAGGGTTCGCGGAGAGGATCTTTTCTTTAAGGATGTCCTGAAAGCCGGTCATGACGGCGATGACCACGATGAGGGCCGCTACCCCTATAGTGATCCCGGCTACGGAAATGTTGGCGATGACGCCGGTTAGCCGGTTTCGTTTCCGCGAAAAGACATACCTCCGGGCCACGAACCATTCGAAACCGAGCGCCATCAGACCTCCGGGCGAAGGTGCGGGAAGAGGATGACCTCCCTTATGGAGGGCGAGTCCGTAAAGAGCATGACCACCCGGTCTATGCCGATGCCCTCTCCGGCCGCCGGTGGCATACCGTACTCAAGCGCCCGGATGAAGTCCTCGTCTATCTCCGGGTGGATCTCGGGGTCGTCGGCCAGGCGTTTTCGGATCTGCTCCTCGAAGCGAGCCCGCTGGTCGCGGGGGTCGTTCAGTTCGGAGAAGGCGTTGGCCACCTCGCGGCCGGCCACGATGAGCTCGAAGCGGTCGGTGATGGAGGGATCCCGGTCGTTGCGGCGGGCAAGGGGTGAGATCTCCACCGGGAATTCGGTGATAAAGGTGGGCTGGACAAGCTTGGGCTCCACCAGGGCGTCAAAGAGCTTGGCCCAGAGCTTCTCCCGCACCGGCTCCCGGGGGTCCACCTTGATGCCCCGCTCGTCGGCGAACGCGAGGATTTTTTCCTTGGACTCAAGGACCTCATCCGGCACCCCGCCGATTTCGATGAGGGCCTGCTTGAAGGGGATGCGGGGCCATGGCGGGGTGAAGTCTATGGTCTGACCTTGGTAGGTGATCTTGGTGTCTCCGGTGAGCTCCCGGGCCAGCCCCGAAAAGATCTCTTCCGTCCGCCGCATGAGGTCCTCATGGGTGGCGTAAGCCTCGTAGAACTCGAGCATGGTGAACTCCGGGTTGTGCTGGGTGGAGATACCCTCGTTCCGGAAGTTACGGTTGAGCTCAAAGACCCGTTCGAATCCGCCCACAAGAAGCCTTTTCAGATAAAGCTCCGGGGCGATCCGGAGATAGAGCTCCATGTCCAGGGCGTGGTGGTGGGTCTTGAAGGGCCGGGCCGTGGCCCCACCGGGGATGGGCTGCATCATGGGGGTCTCCACCTCGAGGAAACCGTTTGAGATGAAGTAGTCTCGCAGATACTGGATGATGCGGGTTCGGGTGCGGAAGATCTCGCGCACCCGCGGGTTCATGATGAGGTCCACGTATCGCATGCGGTAGCGGAGCTCCGTGTCCCTCAGACCGTGAAACTTCTCGGGAAGAGGCCGGAAGGCCTTGGTCACGAGGCGGATATCTTTGGCGAGCACCGTGAGTTCCCCGGTCTTGGTGCGGAAAAGCGGTCCTTCCACCCCGATGAGGTCTCCGATGTCAAAGTATTTCTTGAAGAGCTTGAACTTTTCCTCGCCCACCTCGTCCCGCTTGACGAAGACCTGGATGCGGCCGGTCTCGTCCTGGATGTGGGTGAAGACGGCCTTGCCGAAATCCCGCCGGGCCATCATGCGGCCGGCCAGCCGGAAGGTCTTTCCCAGCTTCTCCAGGGCCTCGTAGTCGTAATCTTTGAAAAGTTCCTGAAGGACGCCCGCCCGATCTGTGGGTCTGAAGTCGTTGGGGAAAAGGGGATATCCTAGTTTTTCAAACTCTTCGGCCTTTTTGCGCCGGGCCTCAAGAACCGCACTCTCCTCCTTCACCGCCGACCTCCTTCCGAGGGGATGTATCCTGAAACCATATTGCCTTATCTGTAAATCTTCAAGCTATTTTTCGACCCTGCCACCACTCATAGAGGGCCGGGATGAGGAGCAGGGTGACCAGGGTGGAGGTAACGAGCCCGCCGATCATGGGAGCGGCGATCCGGCGCATGACATCCGCCCCCGTGCCCTGGGACCAGAGAAGGGGAAGAAGCCCCGCAATGGTGGTGAGCACGGTCATGACCTTGGGCCGCAGGCGCATGACCGCGCCTTCAATTACGGCCTCCCGGAGTCTGTTTCTGTCCCTCAGGGCGCCGTTTTCAAGCCTTTTACGGTAGGCGGCCTTGAGGTATACCAGC
>WFPH01000037.1 GCA_015487645.1 Thermosulfurimonas sp.
ATCCTGGAGCATGGCCTTACGGCGCTCGCCGAAGCCCGGAGCCTTGACCGCGCAGCAGTTGAGCACTCCGCGAAGCTTGTTCACCACCAGGGTAGCCAGGGCTTCACCCTCCACGTCCTCGGCGATCACCAGGAGAGGCTTTCCGGAACGAACCACCTGCTCCAGAATGGGCAGAAGATCCTTCATCGCGCTGATCTTCTTGTCGTGGATCAGGATGTAGGGTTCCTCGAGCACGCACTCCATCTTGTCAGGGTCAGTCACGAAATACGGAGAAATGTAACCGCGATCGAACTGCATCCCCTCGACCACATCGAGGTAGGTCTCGAGGCTCTTGGACTCCTCCACCGTGATCACACCCTCTTTGCCGACCTTGTCCATGGCGTCGGCAATGATGTTACCGATGGTCTCATCGTTGTTGGCCGAGATGGTAGCCACCTGGGCGATCTCTTGCCGGTCCTTACAGGGCTTGGAGAGCTTCTCAAGCTCCTTCACCACTACATCCACGGCCTTGTCGATGCCCCGCTTGAGAGCCATGGGATTCACACCGGCCGCCACCAGCTTGGAGCCCTCCCGGAAGATGCACTGCGCCAGCACGGTGGCCGTGGTGGTACCGTCACCGGCGACATCGCTGGTCTTAGAGGCCACCTCCTTGACCATCTGGGCACCCATGTTCTCGAACTTGTCCTCCAGTTCGATCTCCTTGGCCACCGTCACACCATCCTTGGTAATGAGGGGCGACCCGAAAGTCTTCTCTATAATGACATTGCGCCCTTTGGGCCCCAACGTGACCTTTACGGCATTGGCCAGCTTGTCCACACCGATGAGAAGCTTCTCCCGAGCCTGTACATCGTAAATGATCTCCTTCGCCGCCATATCCTCACCTCCCTATCGAAATTTTTGTGTTTTTTATTCCTCGATTACGGCCAGAACATCGTCCTCGCGCATAATGAGGTATTCTTCCCCTTTGATCTTGACCTCCGTCCCGGCATATTTGCCGAAGAGAATCTTATCTCCCTCCTTGACCGTGAGGGGCTGCCTCTGGCCGTTTTCCAGGATCCGGCCATCGCCCACCGCGATGACCTTCCCCATCACCGGTTTCTCCTTGGCCGTATCCGGAATGATGATGCCGGACTCCGTCTTCTCTTCCTCCTCAAGACGCTGAACCAGAATGCGGTCATGAAGTGGCTTGATCTTCATAGCAACCCCCTCCTTAACTCAGATTTTTGTTAGCACTCGTTTCGTTCGGCTGCTAATATAATCACTGCGAGAAGGCGTGCAAGAGGGGTCAGCGACGAGTAAGGGCCACGATCACGGCCAACAGAAGAACGCCTAGAGAGCACCAGATAAAGGTGGAAAGATTAAAAGGGAGATAAGGCAAGACTTCGGGAAGGGTGGCGGCCAGGAAAGAAGGCAGGGTGAAGAAAAGGATGAAAAGCAGGCTCTCCCCCAGAAAAAAGACTTTTAGGAAAAGATAGAGTTGCTGTCTGAAAAGTCGTTTGGCTTCCAGCTCCCTCTTTTCGGCCTCGATCTCCTCAAAAAGTCTCGAAAGACGCTCAAATTCCTTGAGGAGACGGGTAAACTCTTTCACCGGATCCCTCTCCAGTTGGTGCTCCACCCGGGTCAAACGTTCGCCGATCTCACGGAGTTTTCTTCCCCAAAAACGGGCCTCGGTTTGGTAAGGATAACGTTGCCAGTACCTTTTAAGGGCGAGGTACCTCTGGTAATAATCCGAAAGTCCGTCTCTGAGTTCCCGGATCTTGCGGTAAGTGTAGCCTTTCATCTCTAGAGCCAGCTCCGAAGCCTTAAGAGCGGCCCTTTCAAGCTCATAGAAGGAACCCTGATAGACCTCCTGACGCAGACGATGCAGGCGGTCCTCAAGGTCGGATCGTTCCTCCTCCGAGAGCAGTGATTTCAAACGGTGGAGTTCATCTTCAGCCTCGCGGATAGCCGAAAGGGCCTGAGCCTGTTTTTCCTCTTCCCGGGAGAGGAGTTCCTTTTCAAGGGTCTTGGCCATAGGCAGGAATACCGGTTCCAGGAAGGCCAGGCCGTAGAGAATGGGATGGCCGAAGTAGGCCTTAAAGGGATCCAGTCTACGCACCTCTCCGCCGAGAAGGAATCCCACCCGCAAACGATGGTAGGCTGCCGGGTGAAAAGAACTGTCCCGTTTCAGGCTTTCGGCATAACTCCTTTCGGCGGAAGTATAATCTTTTTGCCATTCAAAAATTCGTCCTTTAAGAAGGATAGCCGCGGCCTGGACCAAAGGCGGAAGGTGTTCAAGGGAAAGCTCCTCCAGATAATAAAAGGCTTTTTCGGGATCGCCCTGGAGCACCGCTACCTGGACCATCCCCAGAATACTCCGGTAATCCCCGACGCCTTCGGCGAGGAAACGCTTCTCAGCCTCCGAAATCTCTCCATTGGTCAAGCATTCTAGTCCGATCTGGAGGTTCCCCCCTTTTCCCGTTATCTCCTGGGCGAGAGCTACTTGGGCAAAACGGGCTCCTTCGGGAGCTTTGTAAAAAAGAACCTTCAGAAAGGCCGGAAGAAAATAGAAGTATCGGGCGTAGAGCCCCAAAAGGTCTTCCGCCTGGAGTTTGCGAGAAAGGATGGCCTCGGAGATCTTGGGCCCAAGAGCCTTGAGGGGGAGCTTCAGGTACCCTCGAAAGGCCCGCCCCGGTACGATCTCCCGTAACCCTGGACAGCGGGCGGTCTCATGCCAAGGAAGATCACAATAGAAACAGGGACCTTTATCCCCCACCCAGAGGAGATCTCTGACCGAAAAGAGGGTCTCCGGGGGAGAGGTGGAGGGCAACTTTAGCTCCACCAGCTCGCCCTCCGGTTCGAATTGCACCAGGAATTCCATCTTCCTTGCGGCCTCTTCCAGGGCCCCACGGGCTTTGGAAGAGACGTAAATCCTCCCGGGCCTCGGCAAAGGAGGCCTCCGTCCCTCCGGGAAAAGCGTAAAAGGGAAGGGGGCTTCCCCCAACTGGACTTGGAAGAGCCTTCGCAAAGAGGCTAGGGCTTTTTCAAGCTCGGAGAGTCTTTCAGGAGAAAGAAGATAGCATTCCCCTTCTTTGGGAAGGGCGCTCGCCAGAGATCTTAAGACCAGGGCCCGAAAGTCGGACTCTCTCCCCGGGAAAAGAAAGGCCGTAAGCCTGTCGTGGAAAAGAACCCGGAGTCTTTCGCTCAACCCTTAAGCCTCCAGAGGTAGATCCCCACCCCCAGGGTAATGGCGGCGTCCGCCAGATTGAAGGCCGGCCAATGATAAGGCCCCCAGTGGAGATCCACAAAATCGAAAACCGCCCCATGGATCAGACGATCCAGAGCGTTGCCCAGGGCCCCTCCGGCGATCATCCCCAGCGCAAGCCTCCTTCCCTTATCTTTTTCGGTTCTCCCCCACCAGAGGATTAAACTTCCCGCCAGGAGGCCCAGAACCGACCAGACCCAGACTCCGTAAAGGCCCCAACTCCGGAAAAGACCGAAAGCCACCCCCGGATTCCGCACTTTGACCAGGGATAGGACCCCAGGGAAAAGCTCCAGACCGGGGGCTGGAATCAGACTTTCAAGAAGAAGCTTGCTCAGAAGATCCAGCGCCAACACTAGGAG
>WFPH01000038.1 GCA_015487645.1 Thermosulfurimonas sp.
AGCCCGCACCGGCGTGGAAATGGAGGCCCTTACCGCGGTCTCGGTAGCGGCCCTCACGGTCTACGACATGTGCAAGGGGATTGACAAAGGCGTCCGAATTACGGATATTCGGCTAGCGGAAAAACGCGGCGGTAAAAGTGGCGAAGTCATCCTGGAGGAAGGAGGATTACATGGATCCCAAAAAGCTTGAGTACTTTAAAAACCTTCTTCTGGAGAAAAAAAACAGGCTCATCGCCGAGGCGGATCGCACCTTCCACGCCCTGGAAGGAGGAACCGAGCATCTGGCGGATCCCACCGACATCGCCACCCAGGAAAGCGATCTGGGGTTTGAGCTACGCCTGAGAGACCGGGAGCGCAAGCTTCTCAAAAAGATAGACAAAGCCCTCAAAAAGATCGAGGAAGGTTCTTACGGTATCTGCGAGGCCTGCGGGGAGGAGATCGAGGAAAAACGGCTTGAGGCCCGCCCGGAGGCCACGCTCTGTATCCGCTGCAAGCGCGAACAGGAAAAGATGGAGAAACTCCGCGGGGAATAACCTTTGCCGGAGATCCGTCAGGACCCGGTCAGCGGCCGGCTCTCCCTCATTGCCCCGGAGAGAGGCCAACGCCCCACCGATTTCCGAATCCCGGAAGAGGAAGAAATAGAAAACGTCCGCTGTCCCTTCTGTCCGGAAAACGAGGAGCTCACTCCTCCGGAAACCCTGCGTCTTTCGACCGGCGAAGGACCTTCCTCCTGGCAGGTAAGGGTGGTCCCGAACCGCTATCCGGCCCTGCGTCCGGACGCAGATAACGGGGCCGGAGATCCCTTTCACCGGCTCACGCCCGGTCTGGGGCACCATGAGGTCATCATCGAGACCCCGGAACACGGAAAGTCTCTTGAGAATTTTTCTCCGGAAGAACTGGATCTGGTCTTCCGGGCCTTCGTCCTTCGGGCCGAAGCCTTTCTGCAAGAAGGCCGGTGGCGTTACGCCCTCTTTTTCAAAAATCGCGGAAGACGGGCCGGGGCCTCCCTCAGCCACAGCCACAGTCAGCTCATGGCCCTCCCCTTTATACCCCCTCTCTTAGAACAGGAGCTCGCGCGGGCCGAAGCCTTCCATACCGAAACCGGAGAATGTCTCTTCTGTCAACTGGTGGAAAAAGAAACCTCCGGGCCGCGCCTGATCTTCGAGAGCGAGAATTTCGTGGCCTTTCAGGCCTTCGCCCCCAGGCAACCTTTGGAGACCTGGATCGTTCCCAAACCCCACGGCCTCGATTTTTTGACCCTGAGAGAGGATCTCCGGCGGGAGTTCTGCGAAAGCCTCCTCCGGGTCCTGCGACTTCTGGAAAGGACTCTTCCCGGCCTACCTTACAACTTCTTCTTACACCTCGAGCCCCTGGGTTCTCCGCCTCTGCCCTACTTTCACTGGCACCTGGAACTCGTGCCGGCCTTAACCCGGGTAGCCGGCTTCGAATGGGGCACCGAGGCTTACATCGTGCCTCTGAAACCCGAAGAAGCCGCGGAGTTCCTGCGCACCCTTGAGCCATGACGCCGGGGAGGTTTCGGAGAGAAATCAAGAAGCTCGCCCCCGAAGCGAGAGAAGACCGACTTGAGAAACTCCTCCTTTTCAGTCAACTTCTCCGGGAGACGGCCCATCCCCTGGGGCTTATTGGAGACGTCCAGGAGGAAGACCTCCTCGAAAGGCACCTCCTCGACAGCGCCTTCCTCCTGCCCCACTTTCGGCAGGGGCCCGTGGCGGACCTGGGAAGCGGAGCCGGGCTTCCGGGAATGGTGCTAGCCCTTCTTCGCCCAGAACTTGAGGTCTGGCTGGTGGAGCCCCGGCGAAAAGCGGTATCGTTCCTGGAATATGCCCGGGTTCGCCTGGGACTTGAGAGGGTAAAAATCGTTCGGGCCCGGGCCGAAGACCCCGAGATCCCACGGGAGTACTTCGAAACCGTAACCGCCAGAGCTCTCGCCGAACTTGAGAGCCTGTGGCAGCTCGCCGAACCGCTTTTGCGGCCCGGAGGCTTTCTCCTGGCCCCTAAGGGCCCGCGAGGCCGGGAGGAAGTTCAGAAGTTAAAAACTCGCCAGCCGGAACTTTTGGTAGAGATCTTCCCCTATCGACTTCCTAGCGGAGGCTCGCGGCTCGTAGTCAAAGTCCTTAAAGGGTCTCCCAGTTGAGACAGTTGGGGCAAACCCAGGTAATGGCGTTACAGGAAAAGTATTTCTGATCCTGAGAGAGGCATACCTGACAGACCGCGAATCCGCAGCGCCGACACCTCCAGAGAAGGGGCCGTTTCTCACCGCAGAAATCACACTCTCCGGCCCCGTATTTGGGATTCCGTCCCTTAAGACCTCCGCCGGGCCCTGAGTTTGGCATCGTGAGCCGCAATCCTCCCAATTTTCTTCTCTAATTTTTTAAGCATCGAGGGAGTCCCAAGCCAGGGATGAAAACGGGTATAGCCTTCGAGAAAGATTTGCTCAAACTCCCCGGAATCCGGCCCCAAAACCTGCCTTGCAGAATAGAAAAGCTCCGCGAGGTCCTTGATGATCCAGCGCGGTTTGGGTTTCCTGGCCCATCTCACCCGCTGGAGATCGATCATGACCAGACGGGTTCCGTCCCAGAAAAAATGACAGAGGTAAAAATCCTGGTGGGAAAAACCCTGGGCGTGAAAGCGGGCCGCGGTCTCCACCAAGGGCGGAATAAGCTCCCGAAAGCTATCCGGGGAATCCCGGAAAAGGTCCTCCAGGCGCACCCCGGGGGCTTCCAGAAAGACGCTCAAGGCCCTCCGAGGGCGTATCCCCCGCTCTAGACCAAAGGCCACGGGCTCCGGGACTCCGAAACCACGGCGAGCCAGTTCCCGGGCCGCCCACCATTCCCTTTCGGCCCCGGTCCGTAATTCCAGGCATCCGAACCGGAAGTAGCGCTTGAGGAAGAGCCGGCGGCCGTCCAGCTCCAGGAGGCGGATCTCCCTATCCCGCTTGACCTTAAAGGCCCGGGCCGGGACCTTCCAAAGGGCCTCGAAGGACGCAAGCCCCGCCCCCGCAAGGATTTCCCGCCAGGCCGGCTCAATCTCGAAAATTCTCATACGACCAGGTTCCGAACATAGGCCTTGAGTTCCTCTATAGCCCCCCAGTCGGGATTTTTAAAGACCGGGAAGACGGAGTTATTGTGATAGAGGGGATCCTCGGTGAGAGGATAACGGGAGACCTCCCGGGCCGCCTCAAAAAGCGGGGTTCCCGGAACCGGGGAGTATTCCGCCAGGATGGGCCGGACCCCCAGACGGGCCACATATTCCGCCGCGCGGCGCACCTCGGAAAGAGTCTGCCCCGGAAGCCCGCAAAGGAGATAAACTCCGATCTCTTTGGGCCCGTATCCCACTTCCCGAAGACGGTTCACGGCGGCCTCGAATTCCTCAAGGCTCACCTTGCGGTCATAGTGCCTATCCAAAGTCTCCAAGCCCAGCCTCAGGGTCACAAAGCCCGCACGCTTTAGCCAGCGGGCCACTTCCCCGGTGAGGAAACGGGCATGGAGGGCGTTAGGGGTATGGAAACGAACCCGGAGGCCCCTCACGCAGATCTTTTCAAGAAGGGGCCCCAGGTGATGCTCAAAATCCAGAAGGAGGGCGTCATCGTAAAAAGCGAAGTCGACTACCCCGTATTTTTCGTGCCAGTAAAGGATTTCTTCGAAGATCTCCTCCGGCGCCCTCCTTTCAAACTCCGGGAAGAGAATACCCGAGGCGCAGTAGGCACAGCGAAAGGGGCAGCCCTTTCCGGTGAGAAGCACCACGTAGGGTATCTCGCGCTGGAGATCAAAGACCGGATAGTCGAAGGAACTAGGCTCGCCGGAAGGCTCGGCCAGGGTTTGGATACGGGCCAGGATGGCTTCCTCTCTGGGCTCGGTTACGATTTCAGCCTCGGGAAAGTTCCGCCGGGCGTGCTCCGGACAAAGCCGAGCGTATATGCCGCCAAGGAGGATGGGAATTCGCGGAAAAAGCCATCTCAAAAGCCTGTAAGCCTCTAAGGCCCCAGGATACCAGTAGGTCTGCAAACAGGTCAGGAGGATCAGGCGTGGTGGCGTCAACCGTCGCATTTCTCTCTCGGCCAGAGAATGAGGGATACCATAGCGGGCAAATCCCCGGGGGACATCTCCCAGGAGGGCCGGTCGAGGAAGCCGCTCCCGGTAAAAATGTCCCGTGCCGTAGAGCCTCCTTTTGGGTTTGCGGGGAAGCTCCGGGTGAAAAGGATCGAGAAGATCCAGAAGCCCGATCCGGTAGCCTTCCCGACGGAGAAGACCTCCCAGCCTGAGAAGACCGTAAGGTCTCAGCCAGAGATCGTAGGCTGCGAAATCGTATATCCAGGGATTGACTAAGAGAACATCCACTTTGAAAATGGCGGCCCCACCGGGACTCGAACCCGGGTCTCTGGCGTGAGAGGCCAGTATCCTAGGCCGCTAGACGATGGGGCCGTTGGCTTTCTTATAAATAACTCGGGATGGCCGATTGTCAACCACCGTTTAGAATAAAAGCGTGAGACTTGCGGGCATCACCACCCACAATTTGCGTATACCGGAACTCAAGCTCCCGGAACGGGCTCTCATCGTGGTCACCGGGCCTTCGGGTTCCGGCAAATCCAGTCTGGCCTTTGACACCATCGCCCGTGAAGGCCAGAGGCGCTACCTCCTGGCCCTGTCCCTCACC
>WFPH01000039.1 GCA_015487645.1 Thermosulfurimonas sp.
AGACAGGAATAAAATTTTTTCAGAGTTCTCGTTAAGATGTCTTCTGTGAGGGCACTTCTTAAATTCTGGGTTATTCTTTTGGGCCTACTGATGTTCGGCCTGAGGCCGGTCTGGGCCCTCCTTTCGCCCGAAGAGGAAGCCAAGCTTGGACGCAAGATCCTTTCACAGATTCGGGCCCAGGCCGAGCTGGTGGAGGACCCGGAGGTTTCGACTTACCTGAGCAAGATCGGCCAGAGACTGCTTTCGGCCGTCGGGCCGAAGTATTTCCCTTTCAAGTTTTATGTAATTAGGGATTCCTCTCTCAACGCTTTCGCCATCCCTGGGGGTTATATCTTTTTTACTTCCGGCCTGATAGAGGAGGTGGACCGGGAGGACGAACTGGCGGCGGTGATGGCCCACGAGATCGCCCATATCCAGGCCCGTCATGTAGCCCGACGCCTGGAGGCCCTGAAGCGCCTCCAGATCGCGGCCGGGGCGGTCACCATCGCGGGGCTTCTTCTGGGCGGGGGGCGGGCCGGAAGCGCTCTGGCCGTGACCTCCACCTCTTTGGCCATAACCCGGGCCTTGGCCTATAGCCGGGCGGATGAGGAAGAAGCCGACCGCCTGGGGTTCGAATATCTGGTAAAGGCGGGCTACGATCCTTCGGCCTTCCTTTCTATCCTGAACAAGATCACCCGTCACCGCTGGCTCCTTACCGAGACCGGCCCCAACTATCTCCTGACCCATCCCGCTCCTCCGGAACGGATCACCTATCTCGAGACTCTGGTGGCCAGGTATCCCCGAAAGAGTTCCCGTGTGGCCGATCCCCTGTATCTCCGTCGCATTCAGGTGAGACTCAAGGTCCAGACCCACGATCCGGGGACCCTGGTGGTCCGTTACCGGGAGGCCCTGAAGTACACGCCTAATGATCCCCTTCTGCACTATGGACTGGGCATGGCCCTGGCGCGAGCCAGGTTTTTTCACGAAGCCCTGCAGGAACTAGAATGGGTGGTGCGGGCTTATCCCGGAAAAGATTATTTCAGGCTTGATCTGGCGGAAGTCTATTTTTCGGCCGGGGTTTACCATAAGGCTCAAGCGCTCCTTGAGGCTTACCTGGCCCGGCACCCTCAGGATGTGAGGGCTCGGTGGCTTCTTACGCGTACCTATCAGGAGCGCCATCTCAAAGAAGCGGCCCTCAAAGGTTTTGAAAGACTGGAAAAAACCCTGGAGGATCTGCCGGATTTTCACTACTATTATGGTAAACTTCTCTCCGAGATGGGCCGGGAAGGCCTGGCCCACTATCGTTTCGCCCGTTACTTCGCCCTTAAAGGAGACTTCAAGGTGGCTACTTATCACTACCGTCAGGCCCTGAAGTATCTCCCTCCCCAAGATCCCCTCCGGGAAAAGATTCGGGAAAAACTTGAGGCTCAAAGGCATAAAAAATCTTGATTTCAGGCGATAATATTGCTAAACGGTAAATAATGTTCAAAGCCTGGTTGTTAGTGATAGGGGCGTATCTCCTGGGTTCGGTACCCTTTGCTATCCTCATTTGCCGTCCTTTCGGGGTGGATCCTCGGCGGGCCGGCTCGGGGAATCCCGGGGCCACCAATGTGGCCCGGCTCCTGGGTAAAAAGTGGGGGATCCTGACCCTGGCTCTGGATCTGGGTAAGGCGGTTTTCCCGGTCTGGCTGGCCAAGAAGTGGCTTGTGGAGATGCCGGGGTATGCCTGGTGGGTGGCTGGAACGGGGCTGGCGGTCTTCTTAGGGCACCTTTTTCCAATCTATCTCCGTTTTCGGGGCGGCAAAGGGGTGGCCAGTTCCGCGGGCGTTCTCCTGGTTTTGTGTCCCAAGGCCCTGGCCGTCAGTCTTCCGGTCTTTATTCTGGCGGTGGCCCTTTCAGGCTACGTCTCTGTGGGTTCGCTTGCGGCTGCCCTTCTGGCCCCGGCCTGGGTCTATCTCTTTTCCACGGAACGGGCCTATCTCGTGATGACGGTGGTGATGGCCGTTCTTATTTGGATCAAACACCGGGATAACCTGAGACGCCTCCTCCGGGGGGAGGAGAAATCCTGGCGGAAGAGTGAAAGGTGAACGCGCGCGAAGAAGCCAAGAAAAAGGGCTATCCCCTTAATGACCGTTATCTCCTCAAGGTTTCCAAGGACGAGATGGAGGCCTGGCTTGAAGGGGGAATCCCCGGCGAGGAGGAGTGGTCCGAGATCCGTAAGAGTCTTTCCGGGCTGGGGCTGCAGGGTCTGCTTGAAAAACCGGAGATCACCCAGGATGGCCGGGTAGTGGTGGCCCGGGGGAAGCCACCGGTCCCCGGGAAGGACGGTCGA